>JASFTY010000254.1:0-5832 GCA_050050535.1 Gemmatimonadales bacterium
ATCGCGAGGGCTGTCGCAATGACGGATGCCCGGGCGGTGGCGTTGAGCATTATCTTTCCGGCGGACGATTCGGACCTCGCGGACGAGCTCCGCTCGTTGCGCCGTCAACTGAGCGATGAAGTGCTGATCGTAGTCGGCGGCCGGGCGGCAGGCGGCTACCGAGCTGTGATCGAAGAGATTGGTGCGCTGTGGCTACCGGACGCGCCGGGGCTGCGAGCGGTTCTCGATCTCATGTCGGCTTCGAGCACGGATGGCGGGCGCCGCTGATTCATCAAGTTAGCGTGTAGGGACCCGTGGACATTCGGACTCCGCAACAGAGGATCGCGGCATGCAACGAAGCATCGTTACATGCCGACGGAGACTACGTCCTCCACTGGATGACCGGTTTCCGGCGCGTAGGTTTCAACTTCAGCCTGCAACGTGCGGTGGAATGGGCCCGCGAGCTCGACAAGCCGCTCGTGGTTCTGGAGGCACTGCGCTGCGATTACCCGTGGGCGAGCGACCGCCTGCACCGGTTCGTGCTGGACGGCATGGCCGACAACGTTCGGCGACTCGGCGCGACCACCGTGACCTACTACGCGTACGTCGAAGAGCGACGCGGTGCGGGACGCGGGCTGTTGCCGGCGCTGGCGTCGCGGGCCTGTATCGTGGTGACCGACGACTACCCCGCCTTCTTCCTGCCGCGCATGGTCGCGGCCGCAGCGAAGCAGCTGCCGGTAAAGCTCGAGCAAGTGGATTCCAACGGACTGCTGCCGCTACGCGCGACGGAGCGTGTCTTCGAGACGGCCTACTCGTTCAGGCGTTTCCTTCAGAAGAACCTGGTCGAGCATCTGTCGGAGCAGCCGCGCCCCGATCCGCTGGAAGGCGAGCGACTGCCACCGCTCGGAGCGCTGCCCGCCGACATCGTGGGCCGCTGGCCCAATTCGGCGGCCGCTCTGCTGGAGGACCGGGGGCCGAGCCTGACGGAGCTACCGATCGACCACGCCGTGCCGGCGACTGATCTGGTCGGCGGCGAAAGCGCGGCGTCCGCGGCGCTGGCGCGGTTCCTGGCCGAGCGGCTGTCGAGCTACGCCGAGGACCGCAACCACCCGGACGAAGCCGCGACCAGCGGGCTCTCACCGTTTCTCCACTTCGGCCACATCTCCAGCCACCAGGTATTCTCCGAGCTGACGGCGCGGGAAGACTGGGATACCGACCGGCTGGCACACGAGGCGAGCGGCAAGCGCAGCGGCTGGTGGGGCATGAGCGAGAGCGCCGAGGCGCTCCTCGACCAGTTGATCACCTGGCGCGAGCTCGGCTTCAACATGAGCGCGCGGCGCGAGGATTACGACCGCTACGACTCGCTGCCCGGTTGGGCGCAGAAGACACTGGCGGAGCATGCCGGCGACCGGCGGCCCTACGTCTACACGCTCGAGGATCTGGAAGGCGCCACGACGCACGACCCGATCTGGAACGCGGCACAAAGCGAGCTGGTGCGCGAGGGGCGTCTGCACAACTACATGCGGATGCTGTGGGGCAAGAAGATCCTCGAATGGAGTCCGACGCCGCAGGACGCGCTACGAGTCATGATCGAGCTCAACAACAAGTATGCGCTGGACGGTCGTGACCCGAACTCGCACAGCGGCATCTTCTGGTGCCTCGGTCGCTACGATCGACCGTGGGGCCCCGAGCGTCCGATCTTCGGCAAAGTCCGCTACATGAGTTCCGAGAACACGGTGCGGAAGCTTCGGCTCTCCGCCTACCTCGAGCGCTACGGAGCGCGGTGAGTATCTTCGGGCGGCGGCTTGGCGAGCGGCAGCCCGATCGGGGGGCACGCCGCTGGCTCTACGTACCGTACGATCAGCTGTCGTGCCGCCTCGGGCCGTTGGCGCGGGAGGAGCCGAGCAATCTGGGCATCGCGCTGATCGAGAACCGGTGGAAAGCCGCTCGCCGGCCCTACCACAAGCAGAGGCTGGCGCTGGTGCTGGCCAACCAGCGGCACTTCGCGCTGGAGCAGGCGGCGCGGGGTGTGGCGGTGCGGTACGTCGTGGCGGACGGGCCGTACCGAGATGCGCTGGCGGAGCTGATCGCGGAGCTCGGCCTGCTACGAGTGATGGAGCCGGCCGAGCGAGAGCTGCGGGCCGACATCGAGGTACTGAGGGCGGGCGGCGGCCTGGAGGTCCTCGAGCACGAGGGCTGGCTGACGAGCGGCCAACAGTTTGAGAAGAGCCAGCGGCGGGGTCCGCCGTGGCGGCTGGACGCCTTCTATCGCCGGGTACGGCGCGACAGCGGCATCCTGATGGAGGGTGGTCGACCGCGTGGCGGTAAGTACAGCCTCGACGCCGAAAACCGCCGGCCGTGGAGGGGAACGCCTCCGGCGCCTGCGCCACCCCGGTTCCCCGTCGATCCGATCAAGGAAGAGGTGGGCAGGCTGATCCGGGACCGTTTCAGCCGGCACCCCGGCCACCTGGATCTGGCGGCGCTGCCGGCGACGGCGCAGGACGCCGAGGCGCTGTGGCGTTGGGCCAAGGCGAACTGTCTGCGCGACTTCGGGCCCTACGAGGATGCGATGTCGAGCCGCTCGGCGGGCCTGTTCCACACGCGAATCTCTGCGCTGCTCAATCTCCACCGCCTGCTGCCGGCCCAAGTACTCGACGAGGCACTCGAGGTCGACGCGCCGCTCAACAGCATCGAGGGGTTCGCACGTCAGATCCTCGGCTGGCGCGAGTTCGTCAGGCACGTTCATCGGGCTACCGACGGTTTCCGCGACCTACCGACAGGCACGACGCCGATCGAACCCCGGCCGGGCGACGGCGGCCACGAAGGGTGGTCCGGACGGCCCTGGTCGGCCGGGCCGGCTCCATCCACCTTGGACGGCGGCGCAGCGCCCAGCGAGCTCGATGCGCACGAACCCCTGCCGCCTACCTTCTGGGGGCGCCCCAGCGGTCTCCAATGCCTGGATAGCGTGGTATCGGATGTCTGGGCCTCCGGCTACAGCCATCACATCACGCGGCTGATGGTGCTGGCCAACATCGCCACGCTCCTCGACGTGAAGCCCCGGGAACTCGCCGATTGGTTCTGGGTCGCCTACACGGACGCCTACGACTGGGTCGTCGAGCCCAACGTCTTGGGCATGGGCAGCTTCGCACTCGGTGAGCTGATGACGACCAAGCCCTACGTGGCCGGCGCCGCCTACATCAATCGAATGAGCGACTACTGCGCCGCATGTCCCTTCGATCCCAAGCGCAACTGCCCGCTGACCGCTCTGTACTGGTCCTTCCTCGCTCGCCACGAGACGAAGCTGGCAGACAACCCGCGGCTGCGCCTGCCGCTGGCTTCCCTGGGCCGACGTTCCGCCGAGCTGCGGCGTACCGACGTGGCAGTCTTCGACTGGGTCGGGACCACGCTCGCCGCCGGCGGCCAGCTGCGGCCGGACGAGGTTCCGGGGGGCTGACGGATGGCCGAAGGCCACAGCGTCCTTCGCTGGGCACGTGCACTGCGACCGTTGATCGGCAGACCGCTGCTGGCGGTCGAGGCGTCGAAGCGCTGGTCGGAGCGTGCCGCTTCGCTGTCCGGCCAGCATCTGGCGGACATCGGGACACACGGCCAACACCTGCTGTTGCACACATCGGCCGATCTGACAGTTCACTGCCGCGCGATGATGTTCGGCACGTAGCAATTCGGCCGGGTGGGAATGAAGCTTCGCAAGCCCGAGGCGAAGGTGCGGTTACGCCTGCGCACATCCGAGTACGAGGCCGTCTTCTTCAACGGACCCGTTGTCGAGCTTTTGACACCAGAGGAGTTGCAGGCGCACGAGAGCCTGAGCGCCCTCGGCCCCGACCTACTGCACGCCGACTTCGATCGCGACGGGGCGTGGCGGCGGCTGCAGCGAAACACCGGTCGGCCGTTGGGCGACGCAATGCTCAATCAACGGCTCGTGGCGGGCGTCGGCAACATATTCAAGTCCGAGGGCTTGTTCGCCGCCGGACTGGACCCGCGGGTTCCGATGAGACTGGTGGATCGGGGTCGGTTGGAGCGTCTGTGGAACGTGCTTATCCCAATGATGGAGGCCAGCGCCAGGCGTTCGGGACCGGTGATCACGCCTAACGCGAACCCGAGGCGCGACGGTGAGCGCTTCTGGGTCTACCGACGAACGCGGCGTCCTTGCCACCGGTGTAGCGCTCTGATCGAGGTGATCCGGCAGGGTCAGCACCGGCGAACGACGTACTACTGTCCCAGCTGCCAGCGCGGGCCATCGCTCAGGCGACTCTAGCGACGCCGTTCGGTTCCGCCGAGCCCATCGCCCGCACTATCCCGCGCAGCATGCCGCTGAAGACCAGCTTGTGGATGGGATAGAGCGTGTACCAGTAGAGAAGGCCCACCAGCCCCAGCGGATCGAAGATCGCCGTCTGGCGGACCGTGGAGCCCCGCTCGGTGCCCCGGACCTCGAACTGCAGCCAGGCACGGCCGGGCAGCTTCATCTCTGCGTAGAGCCTGAGCAGCGCGTCAGGCTCGTAGGTCTCGACGCGCCAGAAGTCGACGGTGTCACCCGGGACCAGCTGTTCGGGGTCGCGGCGGCCGCGCCGCACACCTACGCCACCGACCAAGAGGTCGAGAAAGCCCCGCAAGCGCCAGAGAGGATCAGCGAAGTACCAGCCGACACGACCGCCGATTCTGCGTATCGGCCGGAACGCCTGGGCAGGCGGCACGGGCACAGAAAGCGAACGCGAGTCGACCAAGCGCGAGCCGAACTTCTCGCCACCCCAGCTGCTCGTCGCACCCGAAGAGAGGGCATCGGACCAGCGGGTCTCGGCGATCTCACGATCTTCGTTCGCCAGTGCGCGCTCGATCGCCTCGCGAATGCCACGCGGCCGCACATCGAAGACGGTCGAAGCCGCCGTATCGTTCACGACCGTAGCGTTGCGTACGCTCTCGATCAACTCGCGGCCTACCCGCGCATAGAGCGGCGTCACCAGACCCAACCACAGGCTCGAGAGCCGCGGACTCAAAACCGGCACACGGATCATCAAGCGCCTTAGACCGCGCTGACGCGCGTACTCCCTCATGATCGCCATGTATGAGACACGGTCGGCCCCGCCGATCTCGTAGATCGCGCTACCTTCGATCTCCACGTCCAGCGCCGCCACCAGGTAAGCGACCAGATCCTCGATCGCCAAAGGCTGCGCCGGCTCGCTGACCCAGCGCGGCGTTACCATGACCGGCAGCTTCTCCACCAGCGCCCGGATCATCTCGAAAGACAGACTGCCCGACCCGATGACTATCGACGCCCGAAATTCGATCGTCTCGGCACCCGACTCCCGGAGCACCCGACCCACCTCGTGCCGGCTACGCAAGTGCCTCGATAGGTCCGGCTCACGCCCTAACCCGCCCAGATAGACGATCCTCCCCACTCCCGCCCCGCGCGCCGCACTCGCGAAGTTCAGCGCCGCCCTCCGATCCTCCTCCTCGAAGTCGCCCCGCGACCCCATCGAGTGCACCATGTAGTAGGCGACGTCCACATCCTCCAGCGCCCCCTGCAACGACTCGAGATCCAGAACGTCCCCCCGCACCACCTCCGTCGAGCCACCGACCCGCGGGCGCAGAAATCCCGGTCGCCGGGCCAGGCAGCGCACACGCTCGCCGCGCCGCTCCAGCGCTCTCAACAAGCGGCCGCCTACATAGCCGCTGGCACCCGTCAACAAAATTCGCCGCCTCGAGGGGGAACGCCCGCTCATCTCCGCTCTTCGCCTTTCGACTCGACTTCACGCCACGCGCCGCTCGACCCGTCACCCCGCGCTCGGGCCGGCAGCGTGAGGCCGTCAAATCTGTCCACTTATTGTCCAGACATACTGG
>JASFTY010000255.1:0-5828 GCA_050050535.1 Gemmatimonadales bacterium
GCTGCGGCCTACTCCACCCGTAAGGCGGCATTGGGATCGATGCGCGCCGCGCGTGTTGCGGGCACCAGGCCGGCGGCTGCCGCCGTCAGCAGCAGCGTCACCGTCACGACGAATAGCACGGCCGGGTCGCGGGGCGAGATCTCGTAGAGCAGCGGCGCGAGGGCTCCGGCGGCGGCGATGGCGATGACGAGTCCGAGCGCGATGCCGATGGCAGCGAGCGCGAGCGACTCCCTCATAACTTCCGCGACGATCCTGCCGCGCGTGGCGCCCAGCGCGCTGCGCACGCCGATCTCGTGGGTCCGCTGCGCGACGTTGAAGGCGAGCACGCTGTACAGCCCGAAGGCGGCGACGATCAGGGCCAGCAAGCCGAATACGCCGAACATAGTCGCGCCCAGCTGGAAGGAGCGGAACTGCGGGTCGATGTTCTCCTGCAAGGGGCGCACGACGGCGTAGCGGATGTCCGGGTCGCCGGTCAGTAGCTCGCGTTGGACCGTGGGTGCCAAGCGCTGCGGGTCGCCCCGTGCGCGAAGCAGGATGGCGGACGGCACCCCCTCGGGATACTGGGCGGCCGGCAGGTAGAAGACCCACTTCCGTGTCTCCGTCAAGAACATGCGGTGGGAATCCTCGACGACCCCGACGACTCGGGTGCACGGTGCGTCAACTGTTGCGATGTGGAAGCACTGGTCGAGCGGGTCGTCCCCCCACAGCGCCCGGGCCATCATCTCGTTCACGATGGCTACGGGCGGCGCGCCGACCGCATCCCGCTCGTCGAAGTCGCGGCCGCGGCGCATCGCGATACCGAGCGTTGCGAAGTAGTCGGGCGTTACTCCTTCCATATGAGGTCCCGGTGGCGGGGCCGGAACGGAATCGAGCCCGTCGACGAAGATGTCCTCGATCGAACCACCCCAGAAGGGGAGGCCGCCGCTGGTGCTCGCGTGCTCCACGGAGGGCAGCGCCCGCAGCCGCTCCAGCGACCGCTCGTAGATCCTATTCTCCTCCTCGGCCGTTCGCTCCCGCGGTTCGAACTCGAGCATCGCGTAGACGACGGGACCTGGGTCGAGGCCGAGATCGAGGCCCTCGAGGCGTTGCAGGCTGCGCACGAAGAGACCCGCTCCCACCAGCAGCACCACCGATAGCGCCCCCTGAACGACCAGCAGAGCGATTCGGCTCTGCGACCGCCGCACCGTGCCGGCGCGGGCGCTGTCCTTCAGGTCGTTAGTCAGGTCGAACCGCACGGCTTGAAGCGCCGGGATGATGCCGGAGACGATTCCCGCGACGAGAGCCAACAGGGCAGTGAAGATGAGGACTCGGACGCCGACCGGTGAATCCGTCCATGCCACATCCGGCAGTAGCGCGTGGCGGATGAAGTCGCTGCCCCAGGACGCCACCAGCACCGCTGCCACGGCGCCGACGGCCGCCAGCACGACGCTCTCGGTGAGCAGCATGCCGGTGAGCCGGCCGCGCGAGATCCCCAGTGCGAGGCGGACGGCGATCTCCTTCCGGCGGCGCAGGCTGCGGGCGAGCAGCAGGTTCGCCACGTTCGCGCAGGCGATCAGCAGAACGATGAGCGAGACGCCCGCCAGCAGGACCGAGACTTTCGACTCTTCGGACGCGTTGGGCCCCCGGGCCTCGACCAAGGGTGCGACGACCACGCGTACGTTCTCGTCGTAGTGTCCCTGATCGATCTGCTCGCGGCGGCCGTTGCGATGGAGATGCGTCGCCTCGCTCTCCGCCGCCGCGACGCTCACGCCATCAGCCAGTCGCGCGACCACCTTGATCCAATAGTAGTTTCGCGTGCGCTTCCAGCGATCCGTTCCTTCCTCGATCGTATAGGCGTGGAGCGGCGCCCAAAGATCGACACCCTCCAGATCGATGCCTGTGAAGCCGCGCGGCGCGACGCCGATGACCGTGTACGTCCCTGCTCCGATGTCGAGCGTGCGGCCGAGCACTGATGGGTCGCTACCGAACCGTCTCTTCCAGAGGCCGTAGCTAAGGACCGTGACGCCGGCGGCACCCGCCTGGTCCTCCGATTCGTTGAAGAACCGGCCCAGCGCCGGCTCGAGGCCGAGCACATTGAAGAACGACGCCGAGGCCAGGCCGCCGTTCAAGCGCACCGCGTCCGCGCCACGGCCCAGAGTCACGTCGTTGGCCCAGTAAGCGCCGACTGCTTTGAAACTTGCCGCCTGCTGCCAGTCGGTGAAGTCGAGGTACGCCAGCGCTCGCTGATGGACCAGCGGGCCACCGGGACGGAATCGCATGTGCGCGTACAGACGCCGCACCTGATCCGCGTCCCGCACCTGCGCCGGCTCGCTCAGCAGCAGCCGATCGACGATGCCGAACATGGTGGCGTTGACGCCGATCCCCAGGGCCAGCGTCACCACCACCGCAGCCGTGAACCCGGGCGACCTCCTCAGCCCCCGAGCGGCGTGGCTCAGATTGTCCAGTGCGGTCGAGAGTATCCCCAGCCGACGCGCCATAGCGACTCCTCCGATCGATGAGCGATACCGGGTTTCGGAGAAGGCACAGGCCGTGCCAGGTGGTCGATTGAGCTTAACTCGTTGTGGCGTAGGAGTTTAAGCGATGGCCCGCCGAAGTGCGGCGCTGGGCCGCGTGCGCCTGTGGGACCGGGGCTGCCGGATCCGGACACTAGAAGGTCGCTGAAGAACGTTGGGCGTACTCCGCCTGGGAGGCGCCGGGGGACCGACGCGCGGAGTTGGTGCTAGCGACCCGGCTCCGATCTTCAGGTCACCTCTGCAGGTGAGTTGCCCGCTTTCCTCGCGGGAAGCAACGACCCCGACCGCCGGGTCGACCGGAGCGCGCGGTCCCCCGGCGCCAACCCGACTCCACGGACCTTCTTGAGCGACCTGTTAGTACGACGCCAGCCAGCCCATTCTGCCGCCCGGCCCCTGCACGAAGAGGAACTCCTCGTGTGCGCCGAGAACGGGGAGCTCGGTGCCCGCGGCAACGACGTCCACTGCCAGGGCGGTCGCGGCGGGGTCGCTCAACAGCAGGGCCCCGTCGGCGACCAGGGTGCTGCGAATCGGACTGCCGGCAGGCTCGGTGAGGCTCGCCGCCACGAACCCGACGGTGCCGTCGGGCGTGAGCACGCGGTACCACGTCCCGGCTCCCGCTTCGACGCGCAGCGGCGTATGGAGCGGCAGTTCGGCCAGTGTGCTCGACCGTGTGGTGGGGAGCGCCCGGACGCGGGCACCGTCACGGTTCACGCGGGCGAGCCCGCCGATCAGACTCGAATCTCCGCTGAAGCTCGCTGGCGTTGTGGGTAGCTGCTGCAGTGCCGGGTACGGATCGAACGAGCCGCCGGAGTAGAGGCCGAAGTGGAGGTGGGGTGGCGTGGTGCGAGCGTTGCCCGTGTTGCCGATGAGTCCGATGGTGTCGCCGGCGAGGACCCGCTGGCCGCGACTTACCAGCTGGGTGTCGAGATGAGCGTAGTAGTGGGTCTGCCCGAATCGGTCGCGCAGCCAGATGACATTGCCCCCCAGCCTGTTGCTACGGGTGCTGCGCACGACACCGTCCGCGGCGGCGAGCACGGGCGTCCCGCGGCGCGCGAAGATGTCGAGCCCCTCGTGCCTTCGGCGCCCCCCGTCGCGGGGGTCGCCGTACCAGCTTCCGATATCTGTGGCAGCACCCCCGGAGACCGGGAACTGGAGCGATGGTCCGACCACTACGGTGATCGAGTATCTGCCGCCGCGTAGAAGTTCGGGTTGGATGCGGATGAGATAATCGCCGTCGCGCCGCGCCAGATAATCCAGCGTGCGCTCCAGGCTATCGGCGCTCGCCACGCGCCTCGGGCTGGCGTTCGGCCGGTCGGACAGAAAGAAGAGATCGATGAAGACCTGATAGGCGGTGTCGGGCTCGCTGGTGAAGGTCGCCTCGATGCGCTGACCGCGCCGCGCCGACACACGATAGGCTGTGGCCATCGCCTCCCGCGGGTCGAGATAGCTCTCCTCGCGTTACGGGCTCGCAACTACCACGGCATTCTCCAGCGCCGTGCTCGCCGCGGCGAGCCACTCGCTCCCCAACGCGGTCTGATCGAGCCCCGCCGCGAGCAGCGCCCGCTCGTAGCGCTCGTGCGGGGTGTAACCGGCGAAGAACTCGCGCAGCGATTCTCTGCTACATGCCGAGATCCCGATCAGCAGAATGACGCCGCACAGCCAGAACCGTTTGCCCACGAAGTAGCTCTTCACGCCACCATGTTCTAGTACCGCGTGCCTCTTGTTCCATCGGACCGGGGGGCGCCCCAGCGGGCGGTTGTCACTTCTATAGACGCGTCAGCCCCGCCCGACGTTTCATTGGAGAGTTCCGAGCGCCTCGCGCAACTCCTCGACCATCTCCGCACGGATCAGTACGTCGAACCCGTCGAAGAAGTACCTGCGCAGGCCGTCGTCCTCCGAGTAGTCGGCGGTGCCGTCCGCGATCGCTTCGAACGCATCGCCTACGCGGCGAATGACGTCGCTCTCGACCCAGGGATCGTTGTGTCCCGCGAGGACGTAATCGAACTGGTCGAGCATACTCTCGAGTCTCTCGTTCGACGCGACGTAGTCGTGGATGTTCACGTCCGCACCGAACGCGTACAGCGGCCCGGGGAAGAAGTGGTCGCCCGTCCAGAGCAGTCGGTTCGCCCGGTCGAGCAGACAGATGTGGGCCGGCGAGTGGCCCGGGGTCTCGATGACCTCGAGCGTCCGACCCCCGAGGTCGATGATGTCACCGTCCTCCAGAAGCCGGGTCGGCTCCAGAGGCGGGATCGTCCAGGTCGCACTGTCGAAGCCCGGCGGCAACGGCTTCCAGAGGTAGTCATCGGTGATGTACCCCTGCAGCGAAGCGTTGTCGCGCCCGGCGGCCAGGACCGCCAGGCCGGCGGAATCGGCGGGCGCGGCGATCTCGTCGAATCGATGGGCGCCGCCTACGTGGTCGTAGTGCTCGTGGGTCAGCACCACCGAAACTGGTAGATCGGTCAATTCCTCCACCACCTGCCGGATGTCACCAATCCCGGTCCCGGCGTCGATGAGCACGCCACGCTCCGCCCCCAAGACCAGGTAACTGATCGCCTCCTCGAACTGGTTCGGCTCGTAGAGGGCGTAGGTGCCCTCGGCCAGGCGGTAGACGTCGAACCACTCCTGATACGTCCCGACCTTATCGAGCGTGGCGTAGACTGGGCGCGGGTGCACACGCCACCACTCCGCGGGTTGGATGAGCTGGGATGTCTCTTCTCCCTCGGAACAGCCGGCCATACCGATGCTCGCCAGCAGAACGGCGAGCGCGGGTATCCTGTGGATCATGCTGGTTCCTCCGGTCCTTGTGGGCGGATCGCATGGCACCTCGAGTACAGCGGATCGGGCATGGGTGCCGTGACAGTCTGGCACCGAGGCACTCGACGTAGCAACCCGTGAGCGTGGATCGGTGAGATATGGCCCGAGACCATCGGTACTCGTGGTGGCCTCGGGAGCGTACGGGCCAGTATCTTTAGACACAGAGACCGGCCCGCAGGGTGAACCGGTCGTGCAGAGGTGGGATCTGGAGCGCGGCGAACAGCCGCGTGTGCTGACGGATGGAGCCGAGAGGGGGACGGACGGTGATGCAACGGCCCGAGGCGCGGCAGCGGACGTGGTCGTGGCGGCGGGCGCTACAGTATCGCGTGCTCGGCTCGGTGTTCCTGCTGATCGGCGGCGGTCCGCTGATCATAGCCGTGATTCACTCACCCCCCTGGTGGTTCTACATACTTCCGCTCTTCGCGATCATTCCAGGAATCATAGCGGTCACGTACAGCGAGGGCGTTCTCATCGATCCCGGCAAGGACGCCGTAGTCCGCT
>JASFTY010000256.1:0-5820 GCA_050050535.1 Gemmatimonadales bacterium
CGAGCGCCCCCCCCCCCGCCGCCCCGGGCCCCCGCCGCCAGGCCGCCCATGAACGCGGTGAGCACGGTGCTCACCGCGAAGGCCGTCGACCCGAAGATCAGCAGCAGCGCCCGGAGCCAGGCGACCTCGTACACCAGCGAGGTGGCCCCCGACAGGAAGAAGAGCACCGCGATACCGGGGTAGAGGTACCAGGGCGTGCGTGGCGGGTTCATAGGCTGGCTTGGTCGTCTAGCTGGAACTGTTGCGGGGTGGCAGCGCCACCCCAATCCGGAATACTGGCCTGGCGATTCTCCGCAGGCGGCCGAGCAGGATCAGGGAAAGCTAGCGGATCTCCTCGGCGAACGCCCGGGCCTTGATCCGTTGCGCGCCGCCTGGAAACTCGGCTTCCGCGTACTCGGCCAGACCGGCGTAGTAGATGGCCCGGTCGACGGCGCACTGGCTGTATTGCACCGAGCCCGAGTTCTCCTGCTTGTAGGCGTCCTCGTTGTTGGCGATCTTGCAGCCGCCGTTGTAGGCACCGTCGGTGAAGATCGCGCCGCGGATCATCGAGTTGCCCTGCACCTCGATGCAGCCGCGGCCGATGATGAGCCCGTTGAACTCGAGGTTCTCTACATCGAACTCCGACGCGTTGCTGGTGCCCTCCAGCCAGTCGAGCAGGATGATACCCTGGCCGTAGCCGGTGAGGTTCGGGTAACCCGGCGCCGCGTCGATGTCCTGCTCGCGACGACCCACCAGGATGATCGGGTGGTGCGTGAAGCAGGGATCGTCCGGATCGCTTGACCCCCAGTTGTACGGGTGGCTCGTGTCGCACGACCCATCCGCGTTGTAGCGCGGATAGATCTCATCTACGCTGATCGGGTTGTCCGTACCCTCCAAATCCCACGACGAGCCCCGGAGATCGTAGTCGGCCATGGCCTTCAACTCGTCGTACGTCAGCTCGCCGAAGTGGTCCCAATCCGCGTCGTTGAGCGCCGGCCTCTCCTCGATCGGCGGCGCCCCATCCACCCAGCCGCCCGGGCTGTAGTTGTTGAAGTCATCCGCGTCCGATAGCAGCAGTCCCGTCTTGTCGTTCAGCGTCTCGGGGCAATGCTCCTCCAGCCCGGGCGGAACGTGATCGTGGCCGTTCAGGAACGGCGGCGCGGCATAGTCATCCTCGCCGAACATCGCATCACCCCTCACCGTCACCGCGGCATCGCAGCAGCCGCCCAGATGCAGTCCGCGCCCCGGGCCGGACGTCAGCAGGTAGCCCAGCATGCGCCGGCCGCCGCGGACACCGGCGCCCCGGCCCTCCACGTGCAACCCGTAGAGCGCCTGGTCGCCGCCGTCGTAACGGCGAATCAGCGCCCGGTAGCTCACACCCTGGCCGAGGTCGGTCCAGCCCAGATCGAGGCTGTCACCCGGATCGAGCGCCGCCGCCAGACTGTCCGGCCAGTCCGCCAGCACCTCGTTGGCACCCGCCTCCGCGGCGTAGAACGCTTCCGACGACTCGCGCATCGCTCGCGCCGATAGATGCTCGTCGCCCGACGTCGTCAGCGCGGCGACCGCTATGGCGCTCATCAGCAGTAGCGCGAACAACACGACCGCTAACACGAATCCCCTTCTATCCATCCGCTCAAACCTCTGCTCGTTCAGCCCCGCAGCGACACGCGCATCGTCAGCGTGTCCTGCTCGACCGTCGGCGACAATTCACCTGCCTGCCTCACCTTGCCGAAACTCTCAGCCCGCAGGATGATGTCCACGAACGCCACCGCGCTGGGATCCGCCGTGACGTTCCCCGACCGGTCGTAGTACACAAACACCAGCCCGCTGTCCGACGGGGCGCTCAGCGGGCCGGTCAGCCGCTCGTAGCTGTCGGCGTCGCCGACCTTGCGGCCCAGCCACCAGCGGTCGCCTTCCACGTACAGCCCGTAGTTGACGCGGCGGAACGCCCGGACCGGAGCCCCCACGACGACGCCGCTGAGGGGCAGCTTGTCCTCGTCTTCGACTTCCTCCCCTTCCTCCACCTCCTCCGGATCGACCGTGTAGACCTCGAGCACGATATCCGTCGCCACCGTGTTGCTGTCCCCGTAGAAGCAGTACGGGGTTCCTCCCCCGCTGCTCCACTTCTCGCCCACTGTGCCGATCACCCAACCGTCATCACTCGAGCCCGGTCCCTCCAGCGCGTACATCATCACGCTGTCCTCGGACGTCGCGTAGAACTCACCAGAGATGAACGCGAGCCCGTAACGCGGCTGGGACGGGTGCGCCGCGCAGACGAAACCCATGCCCTGGACCGAGCGAACCGTGAACTCGTAGATGTCGATGTCGTACAGATCTCCCTCAGCCGCCGACGCCTGCCTCAGCTCCCACGCCAGCAGATTGGCCGCCGTCCGCATCGTCGTGCGCACGTCCTGCAGCTCACGCTGTTTCGAGTAGAGCCGGCCCTGCCCGATGAGCAGCTGGTACACCCCCACCAGCAGCACCATCGCGATGACCATGTAGACCAGCAACTCTACGACGGTGAAACCCGCCGCGCCCAGCCGCCTCACCGCTCCCTTCTCGAATAATCTCATTTCGAACCGAATCGTCTCGTCCTCCCAATCGTCGATCCGCCGCCGCTCAGCGCAGCATCTCGCTGAACGAGCGAGAGCCCAGCAACCTGAAGCCCTCCCCTTCGTCGCCCAGACCGAAGTCGACCCCGGCGTTCTCGAGCGTTCGCCGCACGGCGCACGAGCTCCAGTAGGACTGCGAGGCGTTACCGATCATGAAGCCGCCGCCTCCACAACCGCTGACACCCCCGGTGTTGTCCACCAATACGGCACCGTAGATCGAGCCACCGTTACCCATCGTCACACAGCCCTTAGCGATGATCAGCCCGCGGAAGCGCGCGTTCTGGACCAGCTGGAAGTTCCCCTCGACCAGGAAGATCCCCTGCGCGTAGCCCCCCGACATGCCGGAGAGCGTGTTCTTGCCCGTCAGGTGCACGATCGGGAAGTAGTCGTAGCAGGGGTTGCTGGGGTTATCGGAGCCCATATTGTAGTCGACGCCGCCCATCCAGTTCGACCCCGACCACGGTTCGACGCACTCGCCGCTGAAGTTTGTCTTCGGCTTCGTACCAAACCCCATGTCTCCCGTGTTCGAGATCGTGTATGCGGCCATCGCCACCAGGTCGTCGAACGTCAGGTCACCGAACTGCCAGTAGACGTCGTCGTCCGCCAGCTCCGGGTTCTCGACGATTGGTGGAACGCCCTTGATCTGGCCGCCGTTACCCGTCTCGACCTTGCTCTTGTCGTCCCAGACCACACCCGGCGCGTCAACCATTGAATCGGCGGGGCAGTTATCCCAGTTGGGAGGGTTAGAGTCGTGGCCGTCGATACCCGCCACGTTCCCTGAGGCGGCCCAGCCGCCGCGGCCTGTGATCGCGCCGGTGCCCTCCCAGGGCGGCAGCGTACCGGCGCCGCCGGGGCCGCCCGGATCCGCCGCGATCGTCAGCCCCAGCATCCGCTGGCCGCCCAGCGGACCGCCGCCCCGGCCTTCGACAGTCAGCTGATACATCTTCTGACCGCCGTTATCGAGTCTGTACACTACCGCACGGTAGCTGGCGCCGTGATCGAGGGCCTGCCAGCCCAGATCAAGCGTATCACCCGGCTCCAACCCCGAGACCTGAGTGTCCGGCCACGCCGCCCATAGCTCGTTGAAGCCGGCCTCCGCCGCGTAGAACGCCGACGCCGACTCCAGCACCGCTTGGGCCGACTTCTGCTCGTCGCCCGCGGTCAACAGTGCCGCCACCGCGAGCGTACTCATGATGACGAGGCCGAAGATGACCACCGGCAGTACGAAGCCGTCGCGCCCCGCTAGCTCGAGGCGCCGATGTCCCATCTGATACCCGATCATCTGTCTACCTCCTCAACTCCACAGCTCGCTTGCAGCCTCGGGGCCCGGCGGATCAGCCCCGCAGCGACACACGAAACGTCAACGTATCCGTCTGAGCGGTCGGCGCCTGACCTGCGCGCGGCACAGCGCCGAGACTCTCGCCTCGCAACCGGATATCGACCATCCGTACCGCCGTCGGGTCGCTCGTCGTGTCCCCGCTCACGTCGTAGTAGGTGAACATCAAGCCGGTATCCGCCGGCGCACGCAGCGGGCCCGTGAGCAGCTCGAATGACGCCGCCGCCCCGACTCTGCGTCCGAGCCACCAGCGACCTTCCAGCTGAAAGATGCCGTACTGCACGCGGCGAAACGTCCGTACCGGCGCGCCCATGTAAACATCGTCCATGTCACCGCTGACCTCGAGCACGACATCCGGCGCCCCACGGCCGTTCCCGGCCACGCCGGTGTCCGCGGCTACCCCCCTCCCTCGCCCAGCGATCGTGTCGCCCCAGAAGCAGCTGGGTACTCCCGCCGCACCCGGACTCCACGTCTGGTCGACGGCGACCACCTTCCACAGGTCGTCGCCGGCGCCCGGGTCACCCACGGCGAGGACCAGCGCGCTGTCGTTCGACGTGGCATAGAACTCGCCCGCGGTACCCCACAGCCCGTAGCGCAACTGGTGCTCGTGCTCGGCGCAGATGTAGCCCGTACCCAGCACCGAGCGGATCGTGAAAGAGTCCTGCGTGATGCTGTAGAGATCGCCGCCCGTCGCCGACGCCTGCCGCAGCTCCCAGGCCAGGAAGTTCGCCGCGCCCCGGATCGTGCTGCGCACGTCCTGCAGCTCGCGCTGCTTCGAGTACATCCGCGTCTGCCCGATGAGCAGCTGATAGACCGCGGCTAGGACCAGCGACGCGACCAGCAGGTAGACCAATACCTCCACCACAGTGAACCCGGACTCGCCGCCGCGGATTACCCGCCGAGACCACTTGTTCATGACCCCGCGGCCCCCGCCGGGTTCGCCAGGTACGTCGTCACGGTGTCCTCCACCATCAGACCGGCGAAGTTCTCTCGCTCCATCACCAGCGTGATCTGCTTCGGGTCCGTGCCGCTCACCGCCCAGCTCATCGGATACCCCTGCACCGTCGCCGAGCCCGCGCTCAGACTGTCGTAACCCGTCGCCACCAGCGTCTCCAGCTGCTGCTGCAACGCCACCCAACGGTGCATGTCCTGACGCCCTTGGTACACCTGCTGCGCCGCCACGCCGCCCGCCGCCGCCAGACCCAACAGCGCCACCGTCAGGATCACTATCCCGATCAGAATCTCCACCAGCGACACGCCGCGCCGCTCGCCAACCACGCGGCACAGCTTCTTCCAGCTCATCTCAGCACCCTCCCCAGCGCGGTGATCTGCACCGTGTCCGCTCGGCCCGGCGACGAGAACACCAACGTCGCATCCGCCGCCTCGCACGAGCCCCGCGTCGTCGGTAGCCCCCGCGAGTCGAAGCACAGCACCGCCCGGTCGCTCGACACCCCCACTCCCATGCTCTCCAGGTACTTCACCACCCCTACCGTGTCCTTCACGCCACCGGCCGACGCCGTGTCCACCTCCACCCAGAACCGCGCGTTCGACGCGTCGATGTGCAGCTCCGCCGTCCGCCCGTAGCGCACCGCAGCCGACCGCGCCAGCGTGTGCGTCGAGACGAACTCATCCACCGCCGCCCGGCCCGCCGTACGCCGGAACGCCGTGCTCAACGTCGGCGACGCCACCGCCACGATGACCCCGCTCAGGATCAGCACGATGATCAGCTCTACTACCGTAAAACCTTCTCTTCTCATACCGTTGCCACCCATTCGGGCTAGCGCACAACACACCACTCCAGTTGGCGGGAAGAGCAATCACCGTGCCACATACGGCGCACCACCGAGCCGCCTAAACTATTGTCCCTACTACGATTAGGAGCCTGGACCCTCC
>JASFTY010000257.1:0-5802 GCA_050050535.1 Gemmatimonadales bacterium
CGCGACCTGCAGCTCGAGCACCTCGCCCGCACACTCGGCGGCGAGCTGCCGGTCATCGTCGCCGCCAATGACAAGCTGGGTATCGAGAGCGCGATCGAGTTCGCCGAGCGCTACGACCTGCGGATCATCATCGCCGGCGCGCGCGACGGCCGGAAGGTGAAAGAGCTGTTGGCGGAGAAGGGAATACCCGTGATCCTCGGGCCGACCCAGACACTGCCGTCCGAGCAGGACGACCCGTACCACTACCCGAACTCATTGGCCGGCGAGCTCCACGCGGCGGGCGTCAAGATCTGCTTCGGCACTTTCAACTCCGCCGACTCCCGGACGCTGCCCTACGAGGCGGCCAACGCCGTTCCGTTCGGGCTGCCGTACGAGTCGGCGCTGCGGGCGGTGACGATCAACACGGCCGAGATCCTCGGCGTCGCCGACCGTCTGGGCACGATCGAGCCCGGCAAGCTGGCGAACCTGATGATAACCGACGGCGACCCGCTGGAGATCCGGACGCGGTTCGAGTACGTGTTCATCAACGGGATCCCGGTGGACATGTCCAACCGGCACCGGCGCCTGTTCGAGCACTATCGGGCCCGGCCGCTACCGGAGGGCGGTTGAGGATTCGTTGAGACGTTCGTGCTACCGTCTACGCGGTCTGTAAGGCTGCACGACGGTAGCGCGAGCACTCTGCCAGTTCCGTCACGGAACGAGCCCGGAGGATCTCCTCCGGGCTCGGCGTTTCTGGCGGTCGTGTGGGTCTCGGACTACTCCGGCCGCATCGCCTCCATCGGGTCCACCCGTGTCGCCCGCGCGGCGGGCAGCAAGCTCGCCGCCAGCGCCGTCGCCACGAGCACGGCGATCGCGCCGCCGAAGCTCAGCGGGTCGGTCGCCGTCACACCGAACAGCATGCCCGACATGACGCGAGTGACGGCGATGGCGCCGGCCAGCCCGAGGCCGACGCCGATCAGCACGCTGACCGCCGCCTGACGCAGCACCATGACGCGCACGTCGGCGGCCCGGGCACCCAGCGCCATCCGCACGCCGAACTCGCGGGTGCGTTGTGCGACGGCGTAGGAGAGCACGCCGTAGATCCCAATGGCGGCGAGCAGCAGGGCGATCGCGGCGAAGCTGCTGAGCAGGGTTGCCGCGAATCGGCGCTCGGCGACCGAGTCGTCGAACGTCTGCTCCATCGTCGTGAACGATGCCAAGGCGACGTTCGGGTCGAACTCGCGGACGGCGGCCCGGACCGCGCCGGCCACGTTCTCGGGATCCCTGGCGGTGCGGACGGCGACGGCCATGCCACGCCACGTGACCTGCCGGTGCGGTACGTAGACGACGCCGCGGATCTCGTCACCGGCGCCGAAGTAGCGCACGTTCTCTACGATCCCCACGATCTCACGGTAGATGTTCTCGTCGCGCCACGAGCGGACCCGCGCACCGAGCGCATCGTCGAGCGAGCCGAACATCGCACGCGCGAACTCGCGGTTCACGATCATCACCGGGACCGAGCCCTCGTCGTCCGCCTCGCTGAAGCCGCGACCGACGATGAGGGGTAGCCCCATGGTGGCGAAGTAGCCGGGGTGGATCACGTCCCAGTTCCCGCGCACCTCCTCGCCCTCCGGCGGCTCCGGCCGCCCTTCCGGCAAGTGCGCCCGGAACAGGATGAAGCCGCCGCCGCCCAGCGGCAGCGCCGACGTCACCGTCGCCGACTCGACGCCCGGCACCGCCTCTAATCGCTCGCGCAACCGCGCGTAGGCGTCCGCCACCGGCCGGCCGCTTTCGTAGCGCGTCGGCGGCAGCGTCATCTGGAAGGTGATCATGTTCTCGACCTCGAACCCGGGATCGATGTCGCGCAGGCCGGCGACGCTGCGCAGCATCAGTCCCGCTCCGGCCAGCAGCACCACCGCCAGCGCCAGCTCGGCGGCGACCAATGCGCCCAGAGTCCGCCGGCCGCGCTGCCCGCGCGTGCTGCCGAACGCCGCGTCGGCCAGCGCCCGGGCGGGACCGAGGCTCGTCGCGCGTAGCGCCGGCAACAGGCCGAAGACCAGCGCCGAGGCCAGCGACACCACTAGCGCGAAGCCGAGGACCACGGTGTTGAGACCCACCCCCTCGATGCGCGGCACGTCGGCCGGCGCCAGCGAAACGAGCACCCGGATCCCGCCCAGCGAGAGCAGCACGCCCAGCGCGCCGCCGGCTAGCGCCAGCACCACGCTCTCCACCAGCAGCTGCCCGACAAGCCGCGCTCGGCCGGCGCCCATCGCCGTGCGGATCGCCAGCTCGCGACCCCGCCCCGTCGCCCGGGCCAGCAGCAGGTTCGCCAGGTTCACGCAGCCGATGAGCAGAACGAACGCCACCGCGCCCAGCATGACCCAGAGGATCGTCCGCGTCTCCGCGCCGACGAACCGCTCGCTCAGCGGCGCGAGGTCGGCGGAGATCCCCTCCCGCAGCTGCGGCCACTCGCTCTCGATGCGCGCCGCGATCGTCTGCAGGCGGACACGCGCCTCCTCGATCGTTTGCCCCGGCCGCAGCCGCGCCAGCGCTCCGAACGCGAAGTTGTCCCGGTCACGCCAGCTCTGCAGCGCCGCAGGTGATGGCCACAGCGGGACGAACAGCGGGCTTTCCAGGACGTCCAGCTCGGCCGGCATGACGCCGATCACGGTGACCGGCGTGCCGTTCAAGCGCACGGTGCGACCGACAACCTCGCGGTCGCCGCCGAACCGACTCTGCCACAACCCGTACGAGAGGAGCGCCACCGGCGGTGCACCGGGCCCGTGCTCTTCCGCCGCCGGCAGCCGGCCCAGAGTCGGTGCCACGCCCAAGCTGGCGAAGTAGTCTTCGCTGAACTGGGTCAAGCGGATCCGCTCAGGCTCACCCGACCCGTCTGCCAGGTCGACCGAGGCGGACCGGTAGGCCGCGACGTGCTCGAAGACGCCCGCCTCGCGCCAATCCTCGTAGTCGCCGTAGTTGATCGAGCTCCAGACCTGGCCCTGCGCCGGTTGCGTCGCCAGCGGCACGACGATTCGCTCCGAGCCGGGGAATGGCCACGGCCTTAGTAACGTGCCCTCGATGACGCTGAACACTGTGGTGGTGGCCGCGATGCCGACCCCGATGGTCAGCAGCGCGACGACTGTGAAGCCGACCCGCTTGTAGAGCAAGCGCAGCCCGTATCGCAGGTCCAGGAGCAAGCCGGTCATGCGGAGATCTCCGTCGTGAGGGTAGGGCTCAGGCACTGGGCTCAGCCTATTGGACAGCGCCGGACCGTCGATGGTTGGCCGCTTGTTGACAGCGACGGAAAGAGCCCGGAGGATACCTTCTGGGCTCGGCGTTTCCGGGAACCTTGCCCGGTCTCGCGGGTTCGAGAGAACGTCACGGGACGCGCCAGTGGGGAAGGGGGGAATCGTGAGACAACGGAGCGACACTCGCCTGTGGCGCGTGTTGATTCTCGGCGTCGCAGCGTCCTGTGTACTTCGGCCCGACGCGGCGCGCGCCCAGCGCGCCCTCGACCTGCAACTCGGCGCCTGGTCGGTCGACGACTCCGATTCCAATCCCTCGCTTCTTGCGGCCGGTCTGTGGCGAAACGTCGCGGGCCCGCTCGCTCTCAACCTCAAGGGCTTCGCTGTCCTAGCCGGCGGCGACGCCGGGGAACTGTACGGGCTCGCCCCGGAGATCAGTCTGTTCCGGGCGGGGTCGCGCCGCCTCGTGCCGTACGCCGTCGGCGGCGTGGGCCTGGCTCTACGGTCCGAGGGCTCGGAGATCGTCGCCGTCTGGAATGCGGGCGCCGGGGTCGAATACAACGCCCTGAGCTGGCTCGGCCTGGCGATCGAGGCGACCCGCTTCGCCGAGGACGAATCCTTCCGTGGCTTCTGGAACCTCAGGGACGAGGATCGTCGCGGCTGGCTGTTGAGCGCTCGCCTCTCGGTGCGCTGGGGCAGCGGCAGGAGCGGTAGCCGCGGATCCGGAACGACGCGGTCGCCGCGATCCGCGCCGAGCGCCGCCACACTACCGGCACCGGTCCCGACGTCGGGCGAGCCGGCCGAGCCGCTCTCCGCCGATTCCTACGCACTGGCCGAGCAGATCGTCGCCACCGCAGTCGCCGCGATGGGCGAGCCGTACCGCTGGGGCGGCACGAACGCCGACGACGGTTTCGACTGCTCGGGCCTCATCTGGTACGCCTACCGGGACCACGGCGTGAGCGTCCCGCGGGTCAGCCGCAACCAGGCCCGCGCCGGTCGCCACGTGCCTCGCGACCTGAGGATGCTCGAGCCGGGCGACATCTTGCTCTTCGCCGAGCGTGGCTCGACCGTGAGCCACGTCGGTCTCTACATCGGGAACGCCCGCTACATCCATTCGACCACGTCGGGTGGCGTGCGAGTCAGCTCGTTGAGCCCCTACGACGACGCCTTCGACGACTGGTGGTTCGGCCGCTGGGTCGGTGCCCGGCGCGTGTTGAGGTGACAAGCTCCCGCGCTTGAGCACCTGGCCTCCATTTCGCACATTCGCGTTCGGCGATCTTCGCGGCGCATCTACCGACAGCAGAGGAACGAAATGGACTATGACCGTAGAAGTGCACTGGCACTGATTGGTGGAGGTCTGGCGGCCGGGCTGGTGGGCCCGTCCCTGATCGCCTGCGCGTCCGAATCCGAGATGAAACGGGCGCCACGTGCGCCGGATTCGGGGGACAGGGTCGTCCACGAGCCATTGCCCTACGTGAGGCTCGATCCGGTGCACGTGGGCGACCTTGCGTACCGCAACACGTACCGGGGCGGATGCATGTACGCGGTGTTTGGTACGATCGTCGACGCGCTGGCCGAGCAGGTCGGCGAGCCCTTCACGTCGTACCCCACGACGGTTACGCGTTACGGCGGCGGCGGTGTGGCGGGCTGGGGCACCCTATGCGGCACCCTCAACGGGGCGGCCATGGCCATCTATCTGGTATCGAGAGACCCGGGCCCCGCCATCAACGAGGTCTTCGCCTTCTATGAGCAGGAGGCGCTGCCGAACTACGTGCCGGCCGAAGCTAGGTTCCGGGTGCCGGGCTCCGTCGCCGGCTCCACCCTCTGTCACGTCTCCATCTCGAGGTGGTGCGATGCCTCCGGCTTCGATGCGTCGTCTCCCGAGCTCGGCGACCGCTGCGCCCAGCTCGCCGCCTCCGTGGCCAAGTACACCGTCGAAGTCCTGAACGCGCAGCTCGACGGCAGCTTCACCACGGCTCGGCAGCCTACTGCCGCTGCTCTCCCGTGCCTGGGATGCCACGCCCGGGGAAGTGCGGTCGAGAGCACCTTCGGCAAGATGGACTGCGGAACCTGCCACACGGATAAGCTGGAGAATCACCCCAACGGCTAGGGCCGCCGTCAGCGCTACTCGGCCCTCAGCGCGTTCATCGGGTCGGTCCGCGTCGCGCGCGCCGCCGGCAGGTAACTGGCGAGGAGCCCGACCACGACGAACAGCGCCGCCGTGCCGACCAGAGTCAGCGGGTCCGCCGGGCTGAGGCCGTACAGCATGCTGCGGATGAGCAGCGCCGCCGCGAATGCCAGCGGCAGGCCGATCGCCAGTCCGATCGCGGTCAAGCGCGCACCTTCCTTCATCACCAACCTGTAAACGTCGGCGGCGCTCGCGCCAAGCGCGATGCGGATCCCGATCTCCCGCGTGCGACGCGAGACCGCGTACGAGAGGACGCCGAGCAGACCGGCGGCCGCCAGCGCCAGCGCGACGATGCCCAGCACGCCCGTCGCCCCCGCGGCCGCTCGGTTGGGCAGCAGCGACACGCCGATCACCTCGGTGTACGGCGCGTTCGTCTGCACCGGTAGGTCG
>JASFTY010000258.1:0-5784 GCA_050050535.1 Gemmatimonadales bacterium
CTGAGGGGAACCAAGACAGGTTGGAAAGCCGCACATTTTCTAGTTCTAGCTCGGTGGACCCCAGTGGTCCCAGTGTCTATTTGTTATCATAATCCGTGGGTTGCGAGTTCGAGTCTCGCCCCTGCCATACACTTAGCTCACTGGCCCTCCTCGGTTCCGACCGGTAATCCACCTTCAGATCGTCCAGCATCTGCACTAGTGTGAGATGCCTTGAGGTAATGGTGACCGGCCCTTGTCGAGTTCTCCCAGCCTGCGCCGGACGATTGCGTAAACACCTGACGCGGGCACCATTCGCGGTGTTTACATGAGACTGTTTCTGGTCGCTATCAATGGCCCGGCCGCGCCCGTCGTCAGGCGCGGTTGTAGCCACGCAGGTGAGACGCTGATCCCTCACTCAGCCCGCAAGCGCGCCGGGCGTTGAGCGTCTGGTTGGCAAGCGCGGTGGTAAGTCACAGATTGGTGCGGTAAGTCAGCTTCGATGGTCTTCATAGGTACAAGCTGACAGAGCTGCGGGACATGGGCACGCCACAGCCAGGTTGAGGACGGCGATGGTCGCCAAACCGAACCGCATCGACGTCGATGTGTTCGTCAGCTACTCCAGCCAAGACCGGGACCGGGTTCTGCCGATCGTTGACGAGTTGGAGGGCGCGGGGCTGGACGTTTGGGTGGACCGGCACAAGATCGAAGGTGGCACGAGCTGGAGCACGGAGATCGTGCAGGGCGTCAGAGCCTGCAAGGTCTTCGTCCTGATCTGCTCCGACGCATCCATGCGATCGCGCAACGTGAAGCAAGAGATCCAGCTGGCCTGGACGTACGAGAAGCCCTACCTGCCGCTCGTGCTGGAGTCGATAAGCTACCCCGACCAGGTGCAGTACTTTCTCGAGGGCTGGCAGTGGGTCGAGATCCTCGACTTGCCGCCGCAGCGATGGCTGCCGCGAGTCTTGGGCGCGCTGGCGCGCGCCGGTATCGAGGGGCTGAACGTCGATGCATCCGCCGCAGCGCTGAGCGGCGAGGGCGAGGGGGCGCCGTCGGTCGACGCCGTCTCGGCCGATTACGGGCTGGAGGGTTTGCGGGCAGTCGCGCGGTTCACCGACCAGATCTGGCCAGTGCCCGCGGATCGCTTGGTGCGCGGCGGTGCCCGCCCCAAGCTGCGTGACCTGGGCGCACCGCAAGAGGATGTCCAGCATGGGCACGCGATCGGTAGCCGGGTCGGTCTGGCGGTCGAGTCGGAGCGGGATGGATACTTGCTCCTCCTCGACGAAGGGCCGTCGGGCAAGATCTACTGCCTATGCCCGTCCTGGTTCGCACCGGACACTCACCTGAAAGCGGGCCGCAGCTACCTGCCGCAGGAAGGATCGCAGTACGACTCGTTCGCTGTTACCGGGAGTCCCGGCCGTGAGCAACTACTGGCCATCATCACCGATGAGTCGCTCGATCTGGACTGGATGACTCCCGACCCCAAGATCCCGGCGCGTGTGCTCGGCGGGCGCGACATCGACCTGCTGGTCGAGCGCCTACGTGCTTTCAGAGGGGACTGCTGGACGGCGTTGTCAACCTACTTCGATGTACTGGCCTGAGCGGGAGCTAGACCCCAGAAGAGAAGAGGCAGCTGATGTTCAAGGATATGGCCCAGTTGGTGATGCAGATCAACCAGCAGGCGGCGCAACTGCACCGCGCGGGACGTTACCAGGAGGCGCTCGCACTCTCCACCAAGGCCGTCGAAGCCGCGCGTCGAAGTTTCGGTGAGGATCATCCGGTCTTCACGACCAGCATGAACAACCGGGCCGAGATTCTCCGTGAGCTGGGACAGTACGCGGAGGCCGAGCCTCTCTACCAGTGCGTGCTGGAGATTCTCCGCCGGAATACCGGCGAGCACCATCCGCACTTCGCGACTACGCTGAACAATCTTGGCTTGCTGTACTACGCGACCTTCGAGTACGAGAAGGCGCGGTCCGCAATAACTAAGGCGCTGGAGATTCGCCGCGCGATCCTGCCGCCCGACCATCCCGAGATCGCCATCAGCCTCAACGCGCTGGCCGAGCTGTACCGGGCGATGGGGAGATATGCCGAGGTCGAAGGGCTTCACAGGCAGGCGCTCGAGATTCGGCGCAAGTGTTTCGGTGAGAAGCATCCGGAGACCGCCAATAGTCTGCACAACTTCGCCGAGTACTACCGCGCGATCGGTGACTATGCTGCCGCCGCAGAGCTTCATGAGCAGGCGCTCGAGGTCTTCCGCGCGGCTCTCGGGGAGCGTCACCTGTACTGCGCGATCAGCATGGCCACCCGCGCGGCGCTCTACAAGTGGATGGGCCGCTACGGTGAGGCCATATCGCTCTACGGCCAGGCGCTGGACATCCTGCGCGACGTGTTGGGGGAGGAGAGCGAGCTTTTCGCGAGAACCCTGCACAACCTCTCCGAGCTTCACCGCGAGATGGGCAACTACGTGGCGGCTGCCCCGCTGTGCCAGCAGGCCCTGGAGATCAGGGGCCGGGTCCTGCCGAGAGGTCACCCCGATATCGCCAGCAGCTTGATCACGCGGTCTTCGTTGTCGCACGCCCAGGGCGATCTCGCAGCCGCCGAGTCACAAAGCCGGCAAGCGCTGGAGATTCTTTCGGGCGCCCTGGGCCAGGATCACCCCGGTGTGGCCACGGCGCTCGACAATCTGGCGGTCGTGCTGCGCGCACGGGGGAAGTACGACGAGGCGGAAGAGATGTATCACCGGGCGATCGAGACCTTCCGCAAGGCAGTTGGTGAAAGTCACGCGGATTTCGCCATCGCCCTGACCAACTTGGCGGGGCTTTATCATGACCGGGGCAAGTACGCCGAGGCGGAGCCGCATTACCGGAAGGCCCTCGAGATTTACCAGGCCGCTCGCTCGGAGCTCCATCCTTACGTCGCCGAGACCCTGACCAACCTGGCGGTCCTCGCCGTGGCCACGCAGCGTGCCGCCGAAGGCCGCACACTGCTGGAGCGGGCTCTGGCGATCGATGACCGGTTGATGGGCCAGCTGTTCGCCACCGGTTCCGAGAACCAGCGCATGGCTTATCTGAGTTCGCTGCAGCACCGGCTCGAGCTGTTCCTGTCACTGGTCGTGGACTGCCTGCCCGAATCGCGCGAGGCCGTCGAGTCGGCAGTGGACGTGGTCCTCCGTCGCAAGGCCGTAGCGGCGGAGGCCCTGGCGGTGCAGCGTGATGCGGTGCTCGGAGGCCACTACCCGGAGCTGGAGGCGAAGCTCCGCGAGCTGAACATCCTGCGCACGCGCATCGTCCAAGCCACCCTGGCCGGGCCCGGGCCGGAAGGGCCGGCGCGACACCGAGACTTGCTGGCCGAGTGGGGCGTCGAACGGGAGAGCCTGGAAACGGAGTTGGCCCGCCGAATTCCGGAGATGAACCTGGAGCAGCGTCTGCGTGACGTCGATCGCGAGGTTGTGGGGCAGGCCTTGCCGGCAAACGTGACCCTGGTCGAGTTCGTCCGCTTCAACGTCTTCGATTTCAGCGCGGTGTCCGCCAGATACGAGCCTCGGTGGACGCCCGCACGGTACTTGGCCTTCGTCTTGCCCGCCGGCGAGCCGGGAAGCGTTCGGATGATAGACCTCGGGGAAGCTGGGCCGGTCGATCGACTGATCGCCGCCTTTCGAGCGTCGATCACGGGTGACGCCGAGGGCGGTAGCGCGCGCGACCTGGGTGCGGCCGCCGAGGCCGCTGGTGCGGACGAGGCCGGCGTTGGAGATGAGTTGCGCTCGGTCGTGTTCGATCCGCTGCTGCCGGCCCTCGGCTCGAACAAGCGCTTGTTCCTGGCACCGGACGGCGACTTGACTCGGCTTCCTTTCGAAGTGCTTCCCCTGGACGGTGGCCGTGTCATCGACGACTACGAGATCAGCTACCTGGGCGCCGGGCGCGACGTCCTGCGCTTTGGAGCCGCTTCGAGCGGCCGGCCGGCGGAGCCGCTCGTCATCGCCGATCCCGACTTCGATCTCAGCACCGGCGGCAAGGGCACGAGTGCCGCTCCCACGCCGGGCCCAACGTCTCGTGAGATCGATCGGAGCGGCCTGGTCTTCTGCCGGTTGCCCGGCACGAGCGTGGAGGGCAGCCACATCTCCGCGATGCTCGGCGTCGAGCCATGGCTGGAGGGCAGTGCCCTCGAGAGCCGGCTCAAGACCGTCCGCTCACCGCGAATCCTCCATCTGGCTACTCACGGGTTCTTCCTGGACGACCAACGGCGGGAACATCGCGCGTCGTCGCGCGACCTGGGTGCCCCCGGCAGCGAGGCAGGTGGCCTCCCGACGCGCCTATCGGGGGCGGGTCTCGAAAACCCGCTGCTGCGCTCCGGGCTCGCCCTGGCCGGCGCGAATACGTGGCTGCGCGGTGAGGCGTCTCCCGAGGAGGCCGAGGACGGCATTCTCACCGCCGAGGACGTTTCCGGCCTCGACTTGCTGAGCAGCGAGCTGGTCGCACTGTCAGCTTGCGAGACAGGCCTCGGCGAGGTCCGCACGGGCGAAGGCGTGTTCGGGCTTCGTCGTGCCTTCATCCTGGCCGGCGCCAAGACCCTCGTGATGAGTCTCTGGAAGGTGCCGGACGAGCAGACGCAGGAGTTGATGGAGGACTTCTATCGGCGGGTCTTGGGTGGAAAGCCGCGGGCGGAGTCCTTGCGTGAAGCGCAGCTGGCAATGAAGGCCAAGTATCCGCATCCCTTGTACTGGGGCGCCTTCATCTGCCAGGGCGACCCCGCGCCACTCCAACAGTGATCCCGAGCAGAGAAGGGAGGTAACGCCCCCGCTGCCAGCGCCCGAGCGACCACCGGCAGTAGGCGGTAGTGTCATTTCCAGTGATTGGCCGAGCAGGGAGCTTTTCACGGACGTACATCTTGCCGTTCGGTGGGTTATGAGGATAACCTGTGATCAGGCGCTCAGAGAGACCGCAGGCTGGAGCGCTCAATTCCACATCCCGTACGGTTGACGCCGAAGAGCGTCAGCACTGCCTTCGGCCGAGCGTAGTCTATGACAGACGGAAGGAACACGCAGATGCATCACTGCTCGCGACGCCCCCTCGTCCTGATCGCAGCACTGGCACTCATCACCGCCTGTGCGAGTCCGGAATCGCAGACCGACCTCACCATCGAGACACTTGTGACCCCGGAGTGGCTCAGCCAGCACCTCGACGACCCGGATCTGGTGGTGCTCGACTGCAGGGTCCGGGTGGAAATGGACAAAGGCGGCGGCTTCCAGATTGTGAGTGGCCGGGCGGACTACGAAGGCGGCCACATCCCGTCTGCCGGGTTCGCCGATCTCACGGGTGATCTGTCAGACGCCGACAGTCCACTCCGGTTCGCTTTGCCGACACCGGAGGAGTTCAGTGCTGCGCTTGGCGCACTGGGTGTCGGCAACGATTCCCGAGTCGTGCTTTACGACCGGAGCGGCTCGGGCTGGGCCGCCAGAGTCTGGTGGATGCTGCGCTGGGTCGGATTCGACCGGGCGGCGCTGCTCGACGGTGGGCTGGATGCCTGGATTGCTGAGGGTCGACCGCTGTCGACCGAGCCGGCGAGCCGACCTTCGAGACAGCTGACCCCTGCCCCTCGCCCGGGACTGATCGCCGACCGGGACGAGGTGCTCGCCGCCATCGACGACAGCGCGGTCTGGCTCATCGACGCAATGCCTGAGGCCCATTATCGAGGCGACATGGCCCTCTACGGCCAACCCGGTCATATCCCCGGCGCCTCGAACATACCGGCCTCCGCACTGCTCGACGAATCGGGCCGCTACCGTCCGCTCGACGAGCTGGCCGCGAT
>JASFTY010000259.1:0-5764 GCA_050050535.1 Gemmatimonadales bacterium
GGGAGAGCTTACCTGAAACATATGTTACGCGGGCTTCTTGCGGAAGACTCGCTGCCGGAAGCGCTACCTCCGGCATTCCCATCGCAACCGGGCAACCGTCTACGGAGGGGGGCATTTCCTGATCCATCCATGTGCGGGCTCGTACACTTCGTCAGCAGACCGTTGCTGGTACAGTTCCCCATCGGCCGTGATGACGTAGACACCGTGGCGCGGTTCGTCGGGGCACTTCTCTCCCCTTAGCACGGCGGCATCAGTGTACTCGTAGACTCCCGATGTGCCCTCGACACGCCGAAGCGCGATGAAGATCTCGCCCTTGTACCCAAGCTCGATCTCGGTCACGTTGAGTCCGGGAGCGCGGTAGGGGCCCCGATGACTGATCGCGGAGCTGAATCTCTTTCGGACGCCTACGAACTCATAGGCTTCGTATGAGCTGTCGCGGACGATAGCGAGGTCGCCGGGCGCGAACTCACGCGACAGCCCCTCCTCCGCCGGCTGGGGCGACCAGATACCCTCGATTGGGTCCAGATCCTCGCCCCGCTCATCGAAGTGGCGCTGGAAGTTGTAGTACGACGGGGTGAACGCAGTCCAATAGGACGGCGGTCCAGTTGATGCACACGCCAGCAGGAGAGCGGTGAGCAGCACTAGGCGTGAGGATGGGGTCCTGATCCGTGGAGCGATCACACTGCTACCTCCCTTCGCTCCAGACGGCTCAATTATCATCACAGCGAGTCCAGCAGGGGTCAAGCGCGACGCCAAGAACCGCGACCGATCGTCAGGCGGGCCGCTAGAAGATCGGCCCTTCCGCGGCAGGTCATTATCTACTGCATGGAGAAGCGAACCACGAACTGAACGTCCAGGGCCCCGCGCGTCACTACCCAGAGATCGCTTCCCTTCACCACAGGGAGGACCTGTAGATCAGGCTCCACCGGCAGCTCCGCGGACCCGACCCTGTGGCCATCCGCGTCTAACATATCAACGAACCAGGCTGCGCCTTCCCCCTCCCGCACAAGGCACACTCCTCCGTCGTCGGACGAGACGATCATTCGGAAGACCGGTTTCCGGTCCGGTATCCTCGACTGATCAAGGCTCGATACGTCGGGCCCCAGGGCGTCGATCGCGGCTCGTCGCTCCTCGGCGGACACCCGAGCACCCGGAATGTCGTGGCTTATCACAAGGAGGGTATCGCCGGCCAGTGAACGCCGCACGAGTCGGCCCGTCCTCGTGTCCCCGATCCAGAGGCCGCCCCTGCGGTCGAGGGTCCACTCGAAGCCTTCCGCGAACGGCACCTTCTTGCGCCAGACCGTGGTGCCGGACCGCACCAAGAACGAAGGATTCCACTCGTCCGAGCGCACACCCGCGTGGTGAGCGGGAAACGTGTCCGCTGGAGCGCCGAAATGCGCGTTGGGATCGATCGCCGCGAGCCGGTCTTCACGGCCCCCTCTGACCCAGGGCTCGATCAGCTTCCCGCCGTCGAATCGAGCGTCCCAATGAAGCGTTCTCCCGAGAGGTCCTCGCCTGCGGTCCCTGATGTGCGCTCCGCTCGTATCGTACACGGAGTAGCGCTTGTTCGCGCCGCCGTCCAGCACCCACAGGATGGAGTCGTTCTGCCAGGTGAGCCCTCCCGGCCAGATGAACTCGCCGGGACCCTGGCCTCTTCGGCCGAGGGTCCTCAAGTAGGCCCCGGCGGAGTCGAACACCCGGACGTCGGTCGTGTAGGTGTCGGCCACGTAGAGGCGTCCCAGACGGTCCACGGCGATAGCTTCGATCTGCCCGAAATAGTCCTCCGGTCCGTGCTCGAGTAACCCGATGGCGGCCCGCTCCACGAGGTGGGTGAACCTCGCGTCAGCGACAGGTCGGGACGTGGCGGCGTGCTCATTCTGCGCGGCGACAGCGCCGGCGGGCTCGCCGGCACCGCTCGCCGGCCGGTCAGTCGCGGGCACGTCAGGGGAGCAGGCGGCAAGGGCGAGAGCTAGACACGCGATGGGATGCAGAGGCGCCTTCATTCCCAGACTCCTTGCTCGTTCAGTTCTCCGGCTGGCGCGTCTCCTATTAACAAAATATGGCACAGTCATGACATCCGCGGGTCCGCGGCGTCTGAACGCCACGGTCTCAGGGAGCCAACATCCGTGATGAGGATCAGTTGATCGCTCGATCTCAGACTGGAGGTCGAGGGTGGCGGTGGTTGTAACAAGTACATTGGCAGAATACTTCACTCAAGGCAGCTCGTTGCTCCTTCGCTTTCTGCAACGGGATGGCGGCCAGTTCTGGAAGGCGCCGCTCCGGGTATAGATGACGGAGTGCCCGGTTCGCCACTCCCCGTCCTCCAGGTTGAAGAGCTCGTCGGCTTAGCTCGCCGGCGCGGACGAGCTTGGGGACGCGGCTGCCAGGACTTCGAGCAGCCGGGCGCGGAAGACTTGCGGCTCCTCCCAAGGCGGGCTGTGACCCGAGCCCTCGAACCAGATGCAGCCCTTGGCGGGCGCCTCGATCGTCTCGAGGTAGCGGGCCGCCAGCTCGCTCGGCGTGTTGTAGTCGTGGCGGCCGGCGAAGAAGAAGATCGGGACTTCGAACTCGGTCCGCTCGCTGAAGTCGATGGCCATCAGCTCGTCGAAGAGCGCCGTCTGGACGTGCAGGGCCGCGGCCATCCACTCGGTCACGTCGTTGCTGTAGCCTTCGGCCGCCGCGATCGCGCGCAGCATCGCCGACGGGTCGCGGTCCATCATGCCGTAGGTCCAGAGCAGGCGCCGGTGCGCCAGGAAGCCCTGAAGACCGTCGGCGTACCCGTCGTCCGGCGAGTAGCGGTTCGCCTCCACGGCCCGGAGGGTGGCGGTGTCGCCCCGGGCGCGGGCCCGGGCCAACAGCTCGGCGCGCGAGAGCCGCTCGCCTTCCCGCAGGTCCACTACCTGCCCGACGCCGACGTAGGCCAGGTAGTCGTCCGGGTAGCGCCGGGCCAGCTCGAGGCCCAGAATGCTGCCCCACGAGTGACCCACCAGGAAGATCCGGTTCTTACCCAGCGTCTCCTTTATATAGAGGGTCAGCTCGTGCGCGTCCTCGACGTGGCGCTCCAGCGTCATCTCGGCCGGCCGCGGGTCCGCTGCGGCCGAGCGGCCGCACCCGCGCTGGTCCCACGAGGCGACGATGAAGCTCCGGGCCAGCTCGGCCTGGTGGAAGCGCAGGAAGGGCGTGGCCGGCATGCAGGGTCCGCCGTGCAGGTATAAGAGGACCGGCAGATCGCGGGAGGCGCCCCGGACTTCGACGTACTGGTCCACGCCGCCCAGCGTGACGTAGACGCTCGAGTCGACGGCCAGCGGCTGCTGGGGCGGCTGGGCCTCGAGGGTCCCGGCGCCGAGGGCCGGCGCCAGCGCGAGCAAGGCGAGGAAGAGACGCTTCGACAAGTAGACCATGAGCTCACCTGGCTGGTTTGCACCCCGTACGGCCGAGCGTCACACGTGGTTTCGCTCGCCTGCGAGGGGCCGGCAGCTTCCCGGCAGCCAGATCACGCATTGCAGGCACGACTTCCGGCTCGGGCACGTCCAGATCGCGGTCGGAAGGGCTCAGGCGCCTCCCCGTGCTACATCTCGCCTCTGCCATGCATCTGTAGGTAAAGGGGGTGTGAATTCCAGCGCGGCCAGCCCGAACGCAGTGAGCGACCGTCGGCGCGGGAACTCGCCCACCGTGCGCTCCGGGTCCAGGGGCTGACATCTTGGCTGGAGGGGCCGTGGCCATGGCTATCTCCTCTGTTGCCCGCTACCCCGTTCTCGTCGTCAGCGACCGCCGGTCGTGGGTAGATCGCGCTGTGCCCACGTGCCGCGAGCTCGGCGCCGTGGCCGAGGTGAGGGGCTGGTCTGGGGCCTCTGCCGTGAGCGGACCGGTGGCCGCGCTCCTGGCGGACGTGACTCGGCCGAGCGAGCGGAAGGCCGCGCTGTTCGCGGAATGGGCTCGACGTCTCTGGTACCCGGTGTCCCTGGTCTCCTTGGCGCCGCATTCCCGTGCGGCACAGTTCGTATCCCAGCTCCGCGACAGGGGCTACGAACGGATAACGCAGAGCGCATACGACGGTGACGAGCTCGGCCAATGGATCCGTTCGGGCCTCGAGGAGATCCTGGGCAGCAGGCTGTGGCTGGTGCCGCTGGCCGCGGAACGGTTCGGTGCTCGGGACCGGTCGCGCCCAGTGCACACTGCTCTAGGATCGCTCTTGGAGAGCGGTCCCGGCTACGGTGAGTATCGGCGGCAAGTGCCGCGCCCAGGCACCGCCAAATCCTTCGGTTCGACCAACAGACCGGATCGTTGACGGGGCTTCAACCATGTTCCCACTCGCGTTCCTGCTCGGGTTGTATTCCCACCTCATCCACCCTGTGATCCACCCTGTGGAGGTGCACTCTTCACGCGAGTGGGCAGTTGCGGCTCCCGCAGTCGAGGCTGGCCTCAGCGTCACAGAGCCTGTCGCGACTCGCCCCGGTTCTTCCTCTGGTTTGGCCGCAACTCTTCTGGAGTCGGTAGCGGGGGCCAACGTCTCCGTCACCGCCACCCCACAGTCGTCGTCGGAGCTACTCGAGCTGGAGGAATCGTTTGCGATCTCTCTACCCGACTCATTTCAGATAACGGGAGCGGCCATATCGCCCTCGGGGTTGCTGGCACTTTGGAGCTGGAACAGCGCGTATCTCATCGTAGCGAGACCCCCACCTGGGGCTGCCGAGGGTGAGATGCGTACGATCGGTCAGCTCCATCTATCGCGGCCGATTGGTGCGGCGTTTCTGGGATCGGATTCCCTGCTTGAGGTGGTGGACGCCGCCGGGCCGAGTGTTCTGGGCTTTTCTTTCGATGGCGCGCTGCTCTACGAGAGGAGCCTGGAGGTGCCTGCGGAGCCCGAGGTCGCGGCCCACGATGGCTTCGCCTGGTTTCTCGGCGTTCCTGACAGTGGGCAGTACCGGATCTTCAGGGTGGACGGCAAGGGAGGGCGGACGCTTCAGGTCTATTCAATCGAGCGCAATGAAGAAGACCCTTGGTATCTACCCATCTTTCAGCTCTCGGCCGGTAATGGAGAGATCTTCGCGGCAATGACGGAGTCGCCTTTCGAAGTTTGCCGGCTCAGCCCTGACGGGCAGCTGCTCGGTACGATGCGGCCTGGAGGCGAGGATGAGCTTAGCGATGACAGAGGTGGGTCACGGCGTCTTCTTGTCGCGCTCCCGGTTCTGCGTCTTGCCAATCACCTACTTCAGACTCAGGCGGATCTGTCCAGCGATCTCCGAATCGTCACGATCTACGACAGCGCAGGGCACGTGGTGCGCCGGAGAACGGTCAACGCCCCGATGGGATTCGTCGCGAGTTTGCCTGACAGGCGGATCCTTCTAGCAGTCCGTTGGACTGGCAAGCTGGAACTCGTGGGCTACGCGTGGCGCTGGAGCGATGCAAAGACAACAGGGAGGGAGAAATGAACGGAAGGAAAGTGACCATTGCCGGTGTGTTGTGTTTCCCGTTCTTGCTGGCCTTCCCAGGGGCGGCGAGCGGACAAGACTGCTGGCAGATCGTCTTTGACCCAGAGCACTACCCCTGTCCTTGCGCATGCGCTCAGGCACCAATGGGAATGATGCACTGCCAAGAGGTTAGCTGCAATCAATGTGAGTTGTCGGGGGAGCCATGCGGCGATTATAAGGAGCGGGTGATCGCCGCGGGGACGTCGCAGGCACTCCGAGGTGTGTACTTGGAGGACTCACGCGCCGCGGACGTGGCGGAGGAAAACGAGGTCGCAAATCCCGGTGCGCTTGTC
>JASFTY010000260.1:0-5757 GCA_050050535.1 Gemmatimonadales bacterium
CGAGCCCTTCACGCTCGATCGCTCTCTTCAGCGTCGACGGCACATCGAGGTTCATCGTATCGCCGAACTCGTACTTCTTCGAAGCCGCCTCCGCCTCGACGCCGGTCGCCAGCTCGGGCGTATCGTGGGCGCCGAAGCTCGACTTGCCGATCGCGCCCAACAGACCCTTGAGCGTCTTGTAGCCCAGGAAATCGAGACCTTTCTGCGTCAGACTGAACTTGATCGAGCGGGACGCGCCTTTCCCGATGCTGCCCGGGCCCGTCACCGGCTGGCCCTCCGTCGGCATCTGCGGCATCTGTTCCGTGCTCAGGTAGCCCTCCTCGATCAGACGACGCACGATGTCATCCAGTAGCTCCGCCAGCTGCCGCGCGCCCTCCTCGTCCCCCTCCTCCGCCAGCGCCCTCAGCATCTCGGGCGTAACCTGCCCGCTCTCCAGCAGCTTCTGGAGGATCGCCTGTTTGAGTGCATCGAGGTTGTCCTGCGGCTCGTCGGCGCCCAGCTCGCCCCAGAACGGGTGATAGAACGGTCCGCCGGCGGACCCGCTCTGCAGCAGGAAATCGGCGAGTTGGTCGAGCAGCTCCTGCAGGTTGAGCGACTCGAGCAGCTGTCCCGTGTACTTCGAGTAGGTGGTGAAACGCATGGTGCCGATCGCTTCAGTTCTACCGCCAAGAGTCGGGCCAAGTTAGCTTGTCCCGGCGACGTCTGACAACTTCACCGATGACGCTCGGAGCGCCCAGAGCATCGCCATGGGGGACGGTATGATAAGGATACGAGAGATCGGCCTGATGATATTGACGGCGGTCATCATAGTCTTCGCCGCGCAGAACCTCGTGCCCGTCGCCGTCGTCTTCCTCGTCTGGGACTTCGATGTCTCGATCGCCTTGATCAGTCTGGTCCCGCTGCTCGCCGGACTGCTGATCGGCGTCGGCTCGACCGCCATCATGATGCGGAGGCGACGCCGCCGCGCCGAGCCCGAGGCGGAACCCGAAGTCGAGGCGGAACCCGAAGTCGAGGCGGCGGAGGCGCAGGCCGACGACGACGCACCCGGCGACACGGACGACGAACAACAGGCGCCGGGCCAGGGTTGAGGCATGAGCGACGCGGGCCGCCTCGGCTTCTGCAAGATCTCGGGCGCCGGTAACGACTTCATCCTGCTTAACGCCGCAGAAGCCGCGAAGGTGCCCGATCTCGGAGCGCTGGCGCTGGAGCTCTGTCGCAGAGGTTCGTCGGTGGGCGCCGACGGCCTCATAGTCGTCGGCCCCAGTGAGCGGGCGGACGCCGACGTCCGAGTCCGCTTCTGGAACCCGGACGGCCGCGAGTTCGGGACCTGCGGGAACGGCACGCGCTGCGCCGCCCGCTTCGCCGCGCTCGAAGGGCTGGCGGCGGAGCAGATGGTGATCAGCACGGACGACGGCGACATCGGGGCTCGAGTCTCGGACGCCGAGGTAGCACTCCGCTATCGTGTCCGGCCGACAGTCGAGCTCGAGCGCACCGTAACCGGCGGCGACGGCGAGCGCACGGGCCACTTCGTCGAAGTCGGCATTCCTCACCTAGTGGTCCCTCTCGATGCGCTGCCGGAAGGTCCCATCGAACCGCTGTGCCGGCCGCTGCGCTCCGCCCCGGAGCTCGGCCCTCGCGGGGCGAACGTCAACCTCGTCGAGGTCATCGACCGACATCGCATACGCATCCGCACCTACGAGCGCGGCGTCGAGGCGGAGACCCTCGCCTGCGGTAGTGGCTCGATGTCCGCCGCCGTCGCGCTCTGCGCGGCCGGCCAAGTCGAGCCGCCGGTCGAGGTCACGACCCGGAGCGGCGACCGTCTGACGGTTCGCTTCCGGCGCGAGCCGGACGGCGGCTTCTCCGACCTCGAGCTCGAGGGGCCCGCGCGCGTCGTTTATTGGGGCACGCTCGAGCGGGATCTCGGTGCCGACTGACGTGAGTGGAGGTCGGAGCCGGGGGACCGCGCGCTCCGGTCGACCCGGAGGTCGGAGCCGGGGGACCGCGCGCTCCGGTCGACCCGGCAGTCGGGGTCCGTGCATGCCGCGAGAGCGTTGGGCAATTCACCCGCAGACTTGGCCTCTTGATCCGAGCCGGGTCGCTAGAACCAACTCCGCGCGTCGGTCCCCCGGCTCCTCCCGGCTGAGCATGCCATAGTGGACAGCGATTCCAACTCTTCGAATCTGCGACGACGTTTGCTCGCCTGGTACGACGCGCAGCGCCGCGATCTCCCGTGGCGCCGCACGTCCGACCCCTACCAGGTCTGGGTCGCCGAAGTCATGCTGGTCCAGACGCAGGTGCGCACGGTCATCCCCTACTACCTGTCGTTCCTCGGGCGCTTCCCCGATGTCCATTCGCTGGCGGCGGCGGACCTCGATGAGGTGTTGAAGGCCTGGGAGGGTTTGGGCTACTACGCTCGTGCGCGCAACCTCCACAAGGCGGCCGGCGTCATCGTCGCGGAGCACGGCGGCGAGCTGCCGCGGCACGAGAAGGGCCTGCTCGCACTGCCCGGAATCGGGCGCTACGTGGCGGCGGCGATACGTGCCATCGCGTTCGACGACCCGGTGCTCGCGGTGGACGGCAACGTGCGACGCGTCTTGAGTCGTCTGCACGATCTGGCCGACCCGAGCCAAGCGATCGTCCGGGGTCACGGCGAGCCGCTCGTCGCCGAGCGGCCCGGCGATGTGAACCAGGCGCTGATGGACCTGGGCTCGGCGATCTGCACGCCACGCGCGCCGCGCTGCGATGCGTGTCCCATCGAGCGCCTCTGCCTGGCGCGCGCCCATGGCACCGTGGAAGAACGGCCGGGACGCCGACCGACGAGGAAGCGACCGCACCACGACATCGCGGTGGGCGTGGTCTGGCGCGGCGACGAGATCCTGATCGCCAAGCGACCGGCGGAAGGGCTGCTCGGCGGCCTCTGGGAGTTTCCCGGTGGCAAGCCGGAGCCCGGCGAGTCGCTCGAGGCGGCGGTCGTACGCGAGGTCGGAGAGGAGGTGGGAATCGAGGTCGAGCCGGGCGCGAAGATCGCCGAGGTCGACCACGCATACAGTCACTTCGAGATCACCCTTCACGCCTTCCACTGTCAGTACCGTGCCGGCACGCCGAGGACGTTGGGGTGTCAGGAAGTAACATGGGTGCGGCAGAAGGAACTGGAGCGTTACGCCTTCCCTGCCGCCAACCGGCGCGTGCTGAAACAACTGGACGCCGACCCCCACGACGATGAGAGCAGGACGAGCTGATGCGTACGAAGGTTCGTCGTGCGACCCCTCTGGAGCCGGCCGGGCGCGGCGCGCCCGGCCGCTCGCATCTCCGCTTGAGACGTCAGCGCGGTTCCTGCCCGGCCGCCTCGATGAGGACGACGCCTATGCCGCGGACGTACTCGCTACCGTCCTCTTCTTCACCGTAGGAGACCGAGGTGAGCGTTACCGGACCTCGCACGGTCTCGGCCAGCGCCGGCGGCAGCCGGTCAGGTTCGGAGCCCAAGAGCAGAACGAATGAGAAGTTGCCGCCGATATCCGGGTGGTAGGTTTGTCCCGGATAGAATTCCGAGGCGTTCGCCCAGTCCGTCGTCACGTCACCACTCAACGTGTCGAGGCCGCCTCCGTCCAGGAACACAGCCAGTGACCGTATCGGGGAAGCGGCCGGCCGGAATCTGATCTTCCAGAGATCGGTGTAGTAGTCGTCGCCTGCAATGTCGATGAAGTAGCCGAGCCCCAGGTCCCAGCCAGCGCCGGCGAAGCCGCCGCTGTAGAGATCGTTCCCGGCCCGGTCAAGGAAGAGCCCGGTGCCGTGATGGACCCCCTCGGCGAACCCACCGTGATCTTCCTCTCCCTTCATCTCCAAGTAGACGTCGTCTCCGGAGCTGTCGACGAGCATGCCGATGCCGGCCGTGAATCCAACCCCCATACCGAAGGTGCTACCGACGTAGAAGTCATCGCCGCCGCCGTCGCTCACCAGACCGATGCCGCCGACGAAGGCAGCGAGAGCCAATTCAGGACGACGGGTCATCCCCCTCTCGCTGCGCCACCCGGAGCCGGCCCCGATCCCGAACCCCTCGTAACCAGCGTCGACGGTATAGTCGGGCTCGCGGTACGTGTACGACGAGCGGTAAACACCCCAGGACTGATAGCGGTCAGTGCCTTCCCCGGCGTCCCGCAGGATGCCAACCCCCTTGTTGAACCCCGTGCCTACGCTCTGGATGGCGGCGACGTACCAGTCGTCGCCCGACTCGTCGGCCAGCAGGCCGACGCCCGGTGCGAAGGCCGCACCCAGCGCCCATTTGTCCACCAGGTAGGTGTCGTTCCCTGCCCGGTCGAGGTGCAGCCCGATGCCGAAGAAGGAAGCTCCGAAGGAGAACCCGCCGTCCAGAGAGGCGGCCGGCTCACCGCCATACACGCGGGCGGGATCGACCCAGCGTATTCCCGAACCGAGACTGTCGCTGCTGAGAAGCGCTTCCCGCGCTCGGCCACGCGCCGGGTCGACACCCTGGGCGTAGAGGTCGTTCCCCTCCTGATCCAGCAGGACGCCCAGGCCAAAGACGCCGGCGCCCGGTCCAACGGCCCCCCGGTGGCCATAGACGTCATCGCCGTGCAGATCGATCACGAGCCGCAGTGGATAGCGCCCGAGACGGCTGAGATCATACTCGGTCTCGTAGGTATCGTTGCCACCCACATCGATGATGACCGACGCCTGGTTCGCGGTGTAGCGATTGGCTCCCGGGCCGCCGATGATCAGGTCGCCGAACTCCGTCTCTCGATGGAGCAGAACCTCTCCCTCCACGCCGGAGACCGGCTCGCGGGCCGCCGGCGTCGCGGAACGCGATTCCCGCTCCAACCTGTCCAGGAAGGCCGGCTCCAGCAGCGGTGCCACGGCTGCGAAGGCACGGGCGGCAGCGGAGAGGTCCACGCGGATATTGGCAAACGCGGCGTGCTGACCGCCCCACTCGCTCTCCGCCGGCGGGTGAGGAAAGACCCGAGTTGGGAAGTCCCTTCCAGCTAGGGACTGATAGAGGCGGTAAATGGAGGTCACGCTCGGCAACGCGTCGGGTACGTCAACCCCGAGGGGAGTCCGCCCTGCTCCTGGCTCGAAGATCCACTCTTTAGCGGGCCACGCCCAATAGTACCTGGGGGCGTCGAAGGCCACCGGCTGGTATGCGCCACCGCTCACGGTGAAGTAGCGGACCAGAAAGCCCAACAGCGCCCGCTCGTCCGGGCCGAGACCGCCCAGCATCTCCCGGTCGAGGATCCGATGCGCCTGCCGGGCGGCCGCATCGATGGCCTCGACCGCGTCACCCTCAGCCGACCCCGAGACGAATTCCGGGCGAGGGACGTCGGCGGCTTCGAGGGCCTGGGTCATGAGCTCGGTGGGCGACCCGGCGTTCTCCACCTGCCGCGCCCAGCCCTCGAGGATGGCGGGCGCTTCGAGCGGATCCGCAGCGCTTCGCCGCTCGAGGCCGAGGCGCTGCAGGTCCAGGCTCGAGTCGATGGCCGCCTCGTACTCCAACCTGTAGTCGTGCCAGGTCGCGTAGTCGGCGGCAACGCCGAACCGAGGATCGAGGTAGGCGGGCCCCAACTCGAGCAGGCTGTCGTGCTCCTGTAGGGTGCGCGGATCGTCCAGCGTCTGCCGCATTATCTCCCCGGCACGCCCCAGCACCTCATCGGTCGCCTCGTAGCGCAGCGCAGCCTCGTCGCGGCAGCCTGCCAGCATCAGCGAAATGCAGACGACGACATAGAGGAGCCGCGTGTGACGTTTGACCCC
>JASFTY010000261.1:0-5659 GCA_050050535.1 Gemmatimonadales bacterium
CCAGGGTGAGCGTCACCGTGCCGCCGGCGTCGTTCGTGACGGTGTAGGTACCGGAGAAATCCTGAGCCTGGACGGCTCCGCTGAAGATGAGAGACGTAGCGACGAGACCGGCGAGCACGAGGCGCATTGCTCCCTCCTTGTGGGGGTTTCGCCGGCGAGTCTACCCGGCGCCAGCGACGTCAATATGGCGTCGGCCGGCAGGTGGCGGCCAGTCCTGCAGGCGGTGGCCGGTCCGGAAGCGACGCGGCGCCGCACCCTCGCCAGGGGACTCGTCTCAGGTCGATGAAGGGCGGTGCCCGCTTGGGTCTACGTAGGTTCGCTTGGCCAGCTCGAGCTTCTCGGCAGCCATCTCCACGGTGACACGCTGCATCCCGTTCTTCCTGTACTGCATGCTGATGGGATAGTCTTCGCCCGGGAAGCGCGCGTAGCCGTCGGCCACCAGCTCCTGATACTTCGCATAGGGGCCGCTGCGTTTTGGATTGGTGAATCCGTAGAGTCCCACTACCGGCACATCGAGGGCGCGGGCGATGTGCAGCGGCCCGGTGTCGGGACTCACGACCAGTGCGGCCCCATCGAGAAGGTAGAGCAGACGTCGCACCGAGTCGCCCAGCGCGTTGATGGTGTGCGCCCGGGTCGAAGCCTGGATCTCCGAGGCCGCCTGCTGCTCCACGGCCGACGGGCCGCCGACGATCACCGGCTGAAGATCGAGGTCGAACTCCGCGATCTCCAGCAGGCGCGCGTAACGCTCCGGCTGCCAATTCTTCTCCGGCCGGCTGGTGGCCACGACGACGGCGCAGACCGGCTTGTCCAGCGGTGCGAAGAACTCCTGTTGCGCGCGCCGCTCCTCGGCCGTCAGGGTCAGGCGCCACTCGACCTGCCGTCGGTCGACGCCCAGGAAGTCGAGGAATTCGAAGTACTGGTCCTGCACGTGCTGCGGTGCGTGCGCGGGAATGCGGTGAGTGCTGAACAGCCAGTTCAGATCGCGGGCGCGGGCGCGGTCGAAACCCAACTTGGCCTTGGAGCGTGTCGCGGCCAGTAGAATACCGGCCTTGAGGTAGACCTGCAGCCCCAACACCAGATCGAACCTGTTTCGCCGCAGCGGGCCCAGGGTTCGGGCGAATCCGCTGAGCAGTCGGGCCCCACGACGCCGCTGGAAAAGGATGAACTCGTCGATCGCCGGATGCGCCTGCACCAACTGATGCGGTACCGGCTGGATGACCCAGGTTATGTGAAGTTGAGGATCGGCGCGCTTCAGGGCATTGACCACGGGCAGCACATGCACAGCATCTCCGATCGCGCTGAGCATGATGATCGCTAAGCGGTCCACAGGGCCACCGAGGCTAGGACAGTCCACGGGTCCCCTCCGCGTAAGCCGCCTGGAACGCCGCCCATGCCGCCGGCTCGATGGTCCTCTGAAGGCGTCCCTCGAATCGCCGCGCGGATCTGCGAAGACGGTCCAGCATGCGCTGCCGCAGGCGGGCCGAAAGCTGAGTACGCAACGCGCACTTCTCCAAGTCGATGATATGCGCACGTGGGGCGCCTGCCTGATGCTCGATGAGCACGTTGCGCAGATTCAAGTCCGGGTGGTAAAGACCTGCGGTGTGTAGAGCGGCAACCAGCCGACCCGTGGCGTGCATCAGTTCCTCGGGCTCTGCCAGCTCACGCTTGGCTGGCCAGAAGAGGCAGGCGGCGAGGTCGTCTGCAGATGGTAGCTCGACGCGGGCGATCTCACCGCGATAGTAGGGGCCCGAACGATAAACGGCGGCGGCTGCGACCTCGGGTGTGGGAATACCCATGCGCGTCAGTTCCTGAGCCAGGCACAGTTCATTGAAAGGTCGAGGCACACCGAATCGCCAGAACCGCGCGCCGGTTAGTGGAGCCAATAAGCCACCATGCCGCACGCGGCGAACCAGCCAGCGCTCGCCCGAGCGCGTCGCCACGCTGTAGAGCGTCCCGCGCCCCGCTATCGCTCGCGCCCCGGGAGCGTTCGCGGCGAACTCGTAGAGCGATCCAGAACTGACGATCATCTCCTCCGCCAGGGCGAAGTCCCTCTCGCGTGCCATTAGTTCAGCTGGGCCGACGCGCCGCCACAGATATCCGGGGGGACAGACCGTCATCGTGCCGCCCCCCGGCCTCGATCCCGTCTGGTGGACACGCACTTCTTCGGAAACGCTCCCTCTGTCCGGTGCGCGAGCTCACTGCGGAAACACTTCCACAGGTGCAGGCCGCTGGAGGCCGATTGTGAACGGAGCATCCTGGCAAGTAATCCCTGGGTCCGGGCGCCGGACGTGCAGCTCGTACCTGTCGCTCTCCGACCTGGGCGGAAAAGGCGGTTTCCTACTATAGCGGAGATGTCTGGCTGCACAAGATGGCGCGCCGAGCTTGTTTCCCGGCTCCCAGTGTCGTAGTAGAGTGTGTACCAGTGTAAGTCGTTTCGGGGCGGGACGTGACGTGTGGGCGCGGCTCGTGGCGGGCCTGGTCGCCACAACCCTTTGTTTCGCAATGACTTAGGTGCCACGGCGAGTTGGCGCGGGGTTTGCACCGGGCGTGTCGCCGAGGCATCCTCATAGCCCGAATTCACGGTAAGGGAGAGACTCGACGAATGGCTAGTAGCGCAATCGATGTAGCCTTGGCTGCACCGCGGAGCCGGGTCGCCGCTTTCTGGGGATCGACGGTGGGTAAGAAGATGGTGATGGCGGTGACCGGGATCTTCCTGGTGCTGTTCGTCATCGGTCACATGATCGGCAATCTACAGGTCTACCTGGGTGCGGAGTCGCTCAACCACTACGCCGAGTTGCTGCGCGAGCTGGGGCACGGGGGGCTGATCTGGGTTTTCCGTGGCACGATGCTGGTCGCGGTGGTTCTGCACGTGTGGGCGGCGACGGCGCTGACGCTGGGCAGTTGGGCGGCGCGGCCTACAGGATACCGGCGTCGCCAGCAGTGGGTGGAGTCGACGTACGCGTCGCGGACGATGCGCTGGGGAGGGCCGATAATCTTGTTCTTCCTGATCTACCATCTACTGCATCTGACTACCGGGCAAGCGCACGGGAGTTTCGTTGCGGGCGACGTATACCATAACGTGGTGACGGGATTCAGCATCTGGTGGGTCTCGGGGGTCTACATCGTGGCGCAGTTCGCCCTCGGTCTGCACCTCTACCACGGTGTGTGGAGCATGCTACAGACATTGGGGCTGAGCCACGCTAGTTACAACCGTGTACGGACGGTCATCGCAGTGCTGATCGCCGTGGTGGTCGCTACCGGCAACATCTCGATTCCGGTCGCCGTGCTGACCGGCGTCGTGAGCTGAGAGCGAACGGAGATATCCATGGAACTCAAAGCGAAGATCCCGGCGGGTCCGATCGAGAAGAAGTGGGAGAAGCACCGCTTCGAGATGAAGCTGGTGAACCCGGCGAACAAGCGGAGGTACAGCGTGATCGTGGTGGGCTCGGGCCTGGCGGGCGCATCGGGTGCCGCGTCGATGGCGGAGCTGGGCTACAATGTGAAGTGCTTCTGCTATCAGGACAGCCCGCGGCGCGCCCACTCGATCGCGGCCCAGGGCGGTATCAACGCGGCCAAGAACTACCAGAACGACGGCGACAGCGTGTACCGGTTGTTCTACGACACGGTCAAGGGCGGCGACTACCGGTCGCGCGAGGCGAACGTCTATCGGCTGGCCGAGCTAAGCGTGAACATCATCGACCAGTGCGTGGCGCAGGGCGTTCCCTTCGCGCGTGAGTACGGCGGCCTGCTGGCCAACCGCTCGTTCGGCGGCGCGCAGGTCTCACGCACCTTTTACGCGCGGGGCCAGACCGGGCAACAGCTGCTGCTGGGCGCCTACCAGGCGCTGCAGCGTCAGATCGGTCTGGGCAAGGTCGAGATGTACCCGCGTCACGAGATGCTCGAGCCGATCCTGATCGACGGACGTGCCCGCGGGATCGTCGTGCGCGACATGGTGAGCGGTGAGATCGAGGCGCACCTGGCGGACGCGGTGGTTCTGGCGACGGGCGGCTACGGGAACGTCTTCTTCTTGGCCACCTACGCCAAGGGCTGTAACGGCACGGCGATCTGGCGGTCGTACAAGAAGGGCGCCTGCTTCGCCAACCCGTGCTTCACGCAGATCCATCCGACCTGCATACCGGTGCACGGCGACTACCAGTCGAAGCTGACGCTGATGAGCGAATCGCTGCGCAACGACGGGCGGATTTGGGTGCCGAAGCGGGCCGACGATAAGCGGCCGCCGGGTGAGATCCCGGAGGAGGAGCGCGACTACTACCTCGAGCGCATCTACCCCAGCTTCGGCAACCTCGCTCCGCGGGACGTCTCCTCGCGGGCCGCCAAGCGCGTGGTCGATGAGGGTCGCGGCGTCGGGCCGACCGGCGTCGGCGTCTACCTCGACTTCGCCGACGCCATCGAGCGGTTGGGTGAGCAGGTGATCGCCGAGCGCTACGGCAACCTGTTCGAGATGTACGAGCGGATCACCGACGAGGACCCCTACAAGGTTCCGATGCGGATCTACCCGGCCACCCACTACACGATGGGCGGCCTCTGGGTCGACTACAACCTGGAGAGCACGATCCCCGGCCTGTTCGTCATCGGCGAAGCGAACTTCTCCGATCACGGTGCCAACCGGCTGGGCGCCAGCGCGCTGATGCAGGGCCTGGCCGACGGCTACTTCGTCATCCCCTACACGATCGGCGACTACCTGGCCCGAACGAAGTTCGACCGGGTAGGCCCTGATCACCCCGAGGCACTGGCCGCCGTGGCGGAGGCCGAGGGCCGGATCAAGCGGCTGCTCTCGGTGGGCGGGGCGCGCACACCCACATCCTTCCACCGCGAGCTGGGCCAGCTGATGTGGGAGTACTGTGGCATGGCGAGGACGCGCGAGGGTCTGCAGAAGGCGCTGGAGTTGATCCCGGGCCTGCGTGAGGAGTTCTGGGAGAACGTGGCCGTGCCCGGCACGGGCGAGGAATTGAACCAGTCGCTGGAGTACGCCGGCCGGGTCGCCGATTTCCTGGAGATCGGCGAGCTGATGTGCCTCGATGCGCTGGAGCGCGAGGAATCGTGTGGCGCCCATTTCCGCGAGGAGTACCAGACGGAGGAGGGCGAAGCGCTGCGCAACGATGATGACTACTCGCACGTCGCGGCCTGGGAATACGGCGGCGAAGGGGAGCCGCCGATCCGCAACGTGGAGCTGCTGGACTTCGAGTACGTCGAACTCGCGACACGGAGCTACAAGTGATGAAACTCACTCTTCATATCTGGCGTCAGCAGAACGCGAAGTCGAAGGGTCGTTTCGTCAAGTACGACCTCGACGACGTGAGCCCGGACATGTCCTTCCTCGAGATGCTGGACGTGCTCAACGAGAAGCTGATCGTGGAAGGCGAGGAGCCGGTAGCTTTCGACCACGACTGCCGCGAGGGGATCTGCGGCACCTGTGGCGTGGTGGTCAACGGCAGAGCGCACGGGCCGCGCGAGCGCACGACGATGTGCCAGCTCCACATGCGCGAGTTCAAGGACGGCGAGACGTTGTGGATCGAGCCCTGGCGCGCCAAGGCATTGCCGGTCGTCAGGGACCTGATCGTCGATCGCAGCCCGCTCGACCGCATCATCGCGGCGGGCGGCTTCATCGGTGCGCCCACCGGTTCGGCGCCGGACGCCA
>JASFTY010000262.1:0-5658 GCA_050050535.1 Gemmatimonadales bacterium
ATCGCCATCCGCATCCCCATCGCCATCCCCATCGCCATCGTCATCGTTCACACTCCACCAGCACCGTCGCAATCTCGTACGGGCTCACCGACACCCGCACCGACCTACCATCCACGGCGACCGACGCCCCGCGATCCTCCAACAGATTCGCCCGCCACGCCCCACCGACCTCGCAGGCCAGCCTCACCCGCGCCTCCGCCGGCTGCCCGTGCCACTCCACCAGCCTCAGCACCCAGGCCTCGGAATCTTCCGCTCGCTTCAACCAGGCCAGCTCGACGTTCTCGGGCTCGGCGGCGGCGAATGACACTTCCGCTCCCAGCTCTCCTCGATGCTGCGGCTCGAGCGCGGCGACGAGCGGGACGTTGTATTCGGCAGCGCGACGCACGGTGCCGGCGGCGCGCCAGTCGCCGGCGTGCGGGTAGACGGCGAAACGGAACTGGTGCGTCCCCCGGTCGGCCAGCGAATCCGGCCAGATCGGCGAGCGGAGCAGCGACAGCCGCAGCACGTTGCCCCGGTAGTCCCAGCCGTACTTGCTGTCGTTCAGGATGCTCACGCCATAGCCGGCGGCGGACACGTCGGCCCAACGATGGCCGGGCACCTCGAACTTGGCGCGCTCCGCCTTGGTGCGCGGGCTACCGGTGCGGCCGATGGTGCCGTACGGGATCTCGTACGTCGCCGAGTCCGCATCGACCCCCAGCTCGAACGCCACCTTCAACAGCTTGCGGTGCTCGTGCCAGTCCACCTCGTTGCGCACGTCCAGGTACCTCGAGCCGCGCGCCAGCACCAGCGTCTGCCTGAAGACCGACGCGCCCCAGCGACGCTCGAGGTCGATGCGAGCCTCCCGCTCGTCGGCTGCGCTCTCGACGCGCCGCACGTCATGAACATCCCAGCGATCGCCCCAGATCACGATGTTCCAGGCGTCCCACTGCGCCGGCCGGTCGTCGAAGACCTGCAGCACGTTCGCCCGTCCGCTGGGCGCCAGCACCTCACGCTCGTTCGCCTTGTCGTACAGCCGCACGATCTCGCCCGTCAGCGTATCGATCTCGACCCGCAGATAGGCGTTCTCGATCCAGTGCGACCCGGCTCGCGGCTCCGCCAGCCTGCGGTCCTCCCTCGACATGGCGTCGCCCGGCAGCTGCACGACCCGCGCGCCGTAGGCGGGTACACCGCTCACCGTGATGACCGTGCCCTCGCCGTCGTCGCCTTGAACCACGACAGACCCGCCGCGCTCCCAGCCCAGCGGATTGAAGACGACGACCGGCTGGCCGCGCCCGCGCGTATTCATCCGCGCCCGCAGGTCGGCGAAGGCGGCGGACGTCAGCGGCTCGATCATCGACCAGGCGCTGTCGTAGAAGATCTCCGCATCCTCGTAGACTTCCCGGATGCTCGAGCCCGGCAGGATGTCGTGGAACTGGTTGAACAGGACCAGCCGCCACGCCGCTTCCAGGCGCTCGCGCGGGTACGCCGTCGTCGCGACCGCCGCCAGCGCCTCGGCGGTCTGCAGCATCGCCTCGCTGCGACGATTCCGCAGCTTGACCAGCGCCTGCGTCGTGTAGGTGCCGCGGTGGTACTCCAGGTAAAGCTCATCCTTCACGACCGGGAAGCCCGCGCCGCGCTCAGCCCGCCGAACCGTCTCCAGCGCCTCCAGCGGCCGGTCGTAGACCATCGCCGGGAAGGTCGGCACGCGCCGCAGGTCCTCGGCCCGCTCCAGCATCTCGATCGTCGGGCCGCCCCCGTGGTCGCCGACCCCGTATAGCACCAGCTGGTGGTTGATCCCGGTGCGCTCCCGGTCCTCGACCCGCTGGGCCACCAACTGTCCCGCGTCGAGGTTGTGCGTATAGCCGTACGGGTTGTAGGTCAGGACCCGGGTCCCGTCAGGGCCTTCCCAGTACAACGCGTTGTAGGCGAACTCGGTGGAGTCGTTCCAGCGCATCTTCTGCGTCACGAAGTACTCGAGACCCGCGCCCCGCAGAATCTGCGGGATCGTCCACGGGTAGCCGAAGCAGTCGGGCGTCCAGGCGACCTTCGAGCGGTGGCCGAACCGGCGCTCGAAGTAGCGCTGGCCGTAGAGCCCCTGGCGGACCAGCGATTCGCCCGACGGAACGTTGAGATCCGACTCGACCCACCAGCCGCCGACCGGGATCCAGCGACCGCGCTCCACCGCCGCCCCCAGCGAGTCGGACAGGCCCGGCTCCAGACGGTCCAGCATGTCGTAGTACGCCGCCCCGCTGCCGCTGAAGATGTAGCCGGGAAAGATCTCGGCCAACTTGAGCGACGTGCGCCAGGTGTTGCGGATCACGTCGCGCGTCTCGCTCCACGGCCACAGCCACGCCGCATCGATGTGCGAGTTGCCGATCAGGTGCAGCGTGTCACGTCGGATCTCCGAGGCCAGCGGCGCGTACGCCGCCCGGTAGCGCCGCACGAGTTCCTGATACGCCGCCGCGCCCGGCGCGCCGCGCGCGCGCAGCCACTCGCCCGGCTCGGGTCGCTCGATCTCAGGCGCCCGGCCCGTCAGCGTCCTCGCGTACTCGTAGCCGTCCGCGTACTCGGCATACCCGATCTCGCGCGCCCGCACGACCGGCATCTTCCAAAGCGGGCGCCCGGGCTCCGGCACGATCTCGATGCGCAGCGCCTCGCCGGCACGGCACGGCGCGCACAGCTCCACGTCCCCGGCCCGCCATGCCGCAGAGCGACCATTGACCCGGTAACCGGCGTTCCGGCCGAGCCCACGCGTGACCAGGTCGATGCTGAGGCCGTCTAACGCGCCGGGGATCACGAGCTCGGCGCTGAGGCGGACCGGCACGCCACCCGCCGAATCGATGGCCAACCCTCCGACCTCGATCCGGCCGTCCACCTTACGCAGCAGCTGGTCCGCATTCACCTGCACCGTGGCACGCTCCGAGCCGCCGACCCAACGGGTCGTCGCCAGCAGGGGCGCCTCCCCGATCGCGGCCCGCCGCAGCGCGTCGAACCCCAGCGACAGCTCGACCTCCGCCGGCTCACCGGGCACGACCTCGGCGAACCCACCGCGTTCCAGCGTCCGTCCACCTTGCTCCAGTTCGAGACTCACATCGGCGAACGGCTCCGCCCCCCAAGCGGCGATCGGCAGACGGGCGGCAGCCACCAACTCGTCGCCCCGCCAGCCCAGACCGCCCCCCAGGAGTATCGGCCCCACCGTGACCGTCGGCCTCGGATGGTTGTGGGCCACCAGGCCCGGCGGCTTCACGGTTGAGAGCTCGAGTCCGGTGCCCGGCGACAGCCGCGCCAGCAGGCCGAAGCCACCGCCCCGGTTCAGCGGCTTCAGCAGCAGGCTGTTCCAGCCTTCCGCCAGTCGCACCGTCACGGAGTCGCTGCCCGTACCCAGGCCCCGCGCCACCTCGTTCACCCACACACGCTGGCCGTTCACGTGGATCACCAGGTCGTCGTCGCTGTCCGCCACCAGCAGCAGCGTGCGGTCCTCCGGCGCGAACGCGTAGACGTGAGCGTAGACCGCGCTCCACTCGGTCGCCTGGCCGGCGAAGACCTCGTTCAGGTCCAACCGCCCGAACGGGTCCGTCTCGGCCTCGACCCAACCCTCATCCCCCAGGGTCGGCATGGCGGACGCTTCGCCGCCAAGCTGGTCCGTCATTATGCGCGCCTCATCGCGCCCCGACGGGATCGGGCCGTGGATCAGCCATTTCGTGATCACCAGGTCCTGAGATCTGAGCGCAGAGACAGGTACGAGAAGCAGGGTCAGCAATATCGTTAAGCTGCGCATCGCCATGCCTATTCCCTTTGCCGGGTGCTTCGAAGGGGCCACCACTCGCGTCTGAGGAGGAGCACGCCGGCCAATCTACCGCCCCTGTCCCGAGCGACAATCCCTCCCCGGTAGGGCGCCAGCCCGTTGACGCGGACCACGACCGCACCTATACCATCATACCGAGTAATACTCAATATGAGGTACCATGGCTCTCGCACGAATCTCCATCACCATACCCCGAGAGCTCCTGGCCGAAGCCGACGGAGCGGCACGCCAGCTCGACCGCTCCCGCAGCTGGATCGTCGCCGACGCGGTGCGCCGCTACCTGCGCGCCGGCCGGACCCCGCCGTGGCCCAGCCTGCGGTCCGCGAGGTGGCGCCCGCGCCCGCTTACCGACTCGGACCCGGCGAATACCGCCGCGCCCAGCTAGAGGCGGACCTCCGCCTGACACCCGAAGAGCGAGTCAGAGAGGCCGAGGACACGGCGCGCCTCGTCGAGCTTGGCCGGGTCGAATCGGGCCGGCAACGTCTGCTCGTCTTCGAGACCTACGAGGACTACCTGGCATGGGAGCGGTGGGCGGACGGCCCGCCCCCATGACCGGGCCCGAGACCCGCCTGGCCCGAGTCTGCGCCGCGCTCAACCGCCGGGGCGCCGCCTACGCGGTCTTCGGCGCCTCGGCCCTCCAACTCTGGGGCAGCGCCCGGGCGACCCGCGACATAGACGTCCTGATCAAGCCCACGGTCGAGAACGCCCGCCGCGTCCTGGCGGCGCTGGCCGAGCTGGGCGTCGGGCTGGCCGGCGAGTGGCTGGCGGAAGAGGTGGCGGCGAAGCCCGTGAGGGTCCTGGGCGACGTGCCGCGGGTGGACATCCTCACCGTGGCGTGGACCGTGCGCTATGACGAGGCAGCGCCCGCCGCCACACTGTTCGAGGTCGAGGGCGTGGAGATCCCGGCGGCTTCCATCGACCACCTGATCGCGTCGACGCGGACCGGCACTCTCCAGGACGCGGCCGACATCGAGATACTCGAACAGATATCGCGTCTGCGACGTACTCGATCCCGAACGTCATCGCTCCACACATAGCACAGCGACCCTGGTGTCTGGCGCCGCCCCCGCCTAACGTGCAGGAGTCCAGCAAGGTCATACCCCGGCATCAGCTAGAGAGACAGGATTCGGATGCCCGAGCAGAGCGGACGAGTCGCCCGGATCTACCGGGAGCGGAGCGAGCGATTCGCCCGGGCCCGCGAACGGTGCGCCCAGCGCTCGCGTCGCGCCGCCCATGCCCGGCTAACCGCTTTCCTCGGCATTGCCATCCCACTCGTCCTATTACCGATCGGTCCAGATGCCCCTCCCGCTCTGTTCGGCATCGCCCTGCTCGCACTCATCGTGTTCGTCGCGCTGGTCGTCTACCACAACCGACTCGAGCGCCGTGTCGTCTGGTACGACGAACTGGTCAGAATCAACGACGAGGGACGCAGCCGGCTGGCGCGCGATTGGGACGCGCTACCCAGATCGGACGAGGTCACCACCGACCCCGACCATCCGTTCGCCGACGATCTCGACCTCTTCGGCCACGCGTCGCTGTTCAGCATGCTGGGCACCGTGGCCACGCCGCTGGGCCGCGATCTGTTGATGCGCTGGCTCCTCGAGCCGGCGGACCGTCAGACGATTCTCGAGCGTCAGGCGGCGGTGGCCGAGCTGGCACCGCCGATCGATCTCAGAGAGGAGATCACCGCCACCGGCCGTATCATGCCGAGCGCCGGCGCCGGCGCGCTGGAAGGCTTTCTAATTTGGGCCGAGGCCGACCCGTGGCTCCGACCCAGGCCCCACCTCACCTGGGCCGCTCGCCTGCTCGCGCTGGCGCCGTCGGTCCTCATCGTCCTCAACGTCGCCGGGATCGTCTCCTGGCAAACCTGGGCC
>JASFTY010000263.1:0-5628 GCA_050050535.1 Gemmatimonadales bacterium
CCTGCTGAGCGGCGAGTTCCGAGCCGCGTTCAACCTCTGCGAGACGGTTGCCGGGCGGGCCCACGGCGAGCACCTCGCTGCCGCGGCGGTGGAGCTGGTGGAACTGCCGATGACGGGTGCCAGCGCGGCGACCCTGCTCTACTGCCTCAACAAGGACCGCTGCTCGGCTGTCCTGCGGTCACACGGCATCGCCGTCCCCGAGTGGCGGCTGGTGCGCGGGGGAGATCCGATCCCCGACGATTGGACGCTGTTCCCGGCGATAGTGAAGCCGGCCGCCGACGACGCCTCGAACGGTATTCACCCGAGATCGGTGGTGCACTCCCAGGCGGAGCTCGACGCCGAAGTAAGACGGCTGCACGAGCGTTGGGACGCACTGCTGCAGGAGTTCATCCCCGGACGGGAGATCAACCTGGCCATCGTTGGCCGTTTCGTGCTGCCGCCAGCCGAGATCGATTTCAGCACCCTGCCGGAAGGCTCGCCGCCGATCGTGTCCTTCGAGGCGAAGTGGGTCGCCGACAGTCCGGAGGACGTCGGCACGCGACCGATCTGCCCGGCACCGCTGTCGCCCGAGCAGACGAGGGACCTACAGCGGCTAGCGGTCCGCGCCTGGGAAGTGATGGACGGACGTGGCTACGCGCGCGTCGACGTCCGCCTTAGCGCAGACGGCGTTCCCTACGTCATAGACATCAATCCCAACCCCGACCTCTCTCTAGACGCAGGGCTGGCCCGGCAGGCGCAGGTCGCCGGCTGGTCGTACGACGAGTTGATCGGCAGGGTCATGGAGGAGGGGCTGTCCCGGGCCGCAGCGGATGGCGCGCCGGGCGAAGATTGGGTGTTCATGGAGGCACAGACGACGGTGGAGGCGCTCGGATGACGTCCGTCGCTCAGAAGCGCGGCTCGCAAGCGACCTCGGTCCGAACCTTCGAATGGCGAGCGCCCGGGCCGGAAGACAGACCGCGGGTGGCGCAGGCCGTGGCAGCGACCGGGATGTTCAGGCCGGACGAGGTCGACGTAGCGTTGGAGGTATTCGACGACTACTGCCAGGCTCCCGGGCAGGACTACCACGCTCTGGCAGCCTACGGCGACTCGGGTGAGCTAGCGGGCTTCGCCTTCTTCGGCCCGACGCCATGCACCGTGGGCACCTGGGACCTCTACTGGATCGTTGTGCACCCGCAGGCTCAGGGTCGCGGCGCCGGGCGCGGTCTGCTCGAGCGCGCGGAAGCGCAGATGTGCGATGCGGGGGGCCGGATGTGCGTGATAGAGACGTCTTCGCGCGACGACTACGAGGCGACGCGCCGGTTCTATCGCGCCTGCGGCTATGAGGAAGTGGCGCGGATCGCCGATTTCTACGACGCCGGCGATGACCGCGTGACATACGCGAAGCAGTTCGAGAAGTCGTTGTCTCTTCGCAAGGAGAATGAGTAGCGAGACTGAAGGGACAAGGTGCGGGGCGCGGCGGGGCGATGGTCCCGGCTCACGTCTCTAACTCATGACTCACCGAGGTGTACGACTATGACGAACTGGCAACAGATACTCAAGAGGAGTATAACGACCGTTGACCAGCTCATCGAACTGTTCGGCGAGGGGAGAATCGACCGCGAGGCCACGCAGGCGGCGATCGAGAAGTTCAACATGCGGATTACGCCGGCCGTTCTCGCCCAGATCAAGGGGGACGGCAATGCTTTCTGGCAGCAGTATGTGCCGAGCGCGGAGGAGAACGAGGTCCTCGACGGCATAGTCGACTCGCTGGCGGAGGACGATGACTCTCCCGTCCCCAACATCACGCACCGTTACCCGGACCGCGTGCTCTTCCTGGTCAGTCCGGTATGTGCCAGCTACTGCCGGTTCTGCACGCGTCGGCGGAAGGTGGGCGATCCGGAGAAGATCCCGTTGAACCAGTTCGAATCGGCCTTCCGGTACATCGAGGAGCACACCGAGGTGCGGGACGTGATTCTCTCGGGCGGCGATCCGTTGATGCTGTCGGACCGGCGCCTCGAGTACTTCCTCAAGCGACTGCGGGAGATCGGGCACGTCGAGATCGTGCGCATCCACACCAGGATCCCGTCGCACTTGCCGGAACGGATCACCGGAGACCTGTGCAGGATGATCGCGAAGTACCATCCGGTCTACGTGAACATCCACTGCAACCACCCGGCCGAGTTGACGCCTGCGACGGAGCGGGCCCTGGCCAAGTTGTCCAACGCCGGCTGCCCGCTGGGCTCACAGACCGTCTTGCTCAAGGGGATCAATGACGAGCCGGAGATCATGAGAGAGCTGATGCAGAAGCTGCTCAAGAACCGCGTCCGTCCGTACTACCTGTATATGGCCGACCCGGTGGCGGGCGCCGAGCACTTTCGCACCGGAGTCGAGAAGGGGCTCGAGATCATCAGATCGCTGCGTGGTTGGACCTCCGGCCTGGCCGTGCCGCACTTCTGCATCGACGCGCCCGGCGGCGGCGGCAAGATCCCGCTATTACCCAATTACGTCGAGGAGGTCAGCGACGACGAGGTCGTGATGCGGAATTACGCGGGCGAGCTGTACCGCTATCCGCTGCCCAAGGAGCTCGTTCTGGCTTCTTTGTTGTAGTGGGCATTCGGGAATGGAAAATCGGGAATTCGCGAATCCACGACTAATTGACTACGTGAACCATAGAATACTCGAAATCAGAATCCCAGCGGTTCTTACTTCGAGTATTCGACGGTTCTATTGGTCCTCTTGATCGTGGATTCCCGAACTGCCGAATTCCCGAACCTTAGCGCCCCATCACCCTCCACTCGAACCCAACCTGACGCCCGGCGGGTTCTCCAGAGTCACGTCCGCTGCCGTCTCGACCACCCTTACCACCGGCACCCCCGAGATTGTCAGCCGCTCGACCCGCGCCCGGCGCCGGGGACCGGTCAGCTCGCCGCCGAATCTGGCGGCGAAGGCCGTCCGGTAGGCATCCAGGAACTCGGCGGCGTCGGTCGGGCTGTCCCAGGCCGTATACCAGACTAGCGCCCGCTCGTCGTTCCTGGCGAGCAGAGCGTAGGCGTCGCCGTCCCAGCCGTCGGCGGCCCGATCCGCCAGCGCGCCGCCTCCCAGATGCTCGCGGAAGTAGATCTGGATCTCGAGCTCGCCGAGATCGTCGGCGTACTCAACCCGCCAACCGTCGCCCGGCTCCGCCAGCCGTAGCGGGGTTGGGCTGTCGCGTCGTCCGAGTAGTCGCTCGGTGTGCAGCAGCTGCTCGGTGGACTGGGGTAACCAGTCACCGAAGGGTAGCGGGCGATCCTCTTGCGTCCGCCAGAGTCGTTGGACGAGCCTCGCGCCACCGAGGTAGACGAAGAGCATCGGCTCACGCACGATGGCGGGCGCGGCGGCGAGCTGCGGGAACTGTGACAGGTCGGAGAGCGCGGCGGCCATCTCCGGGCCGATCTCGGGTAGCTGCTCGCCGGAGACGGAGGAGCCGGTCATCTGCGAGAACTGCCAGGCCATCATCGCCACGGTGGCATGGCCCTCCACGGCGCTCTGGATCGCCGTGCGGGCATCGTTTCCCGAGGCGGCATGCAGCAGCGAGTCGAGGTCGATATGCTGGTCCTGGAGGGCATGGACGAGCTCGTGCACGAGCACGCCTTCCAGCATCTCGTCGGGGGCCTCATCGCGCACGAAGAGGATGTCGCGGACCGCGTCGTAGTAGCCGATGGCCTGCTCGAGCAGCAGGTCGACCAAGAGTTCCCGCAGGTCCACGGTGTCGGGGACTAGACCGAAAGCCCGGTAGGCCGCTGCCACTCGATCCAGGCTGTCGCCCGGGAACTCCGCATCGAGCTGCTCCAACAGGTAGGTCTCCAGGGTGGCGCCGGTCGAGCGCCGGACCGCCGGTGTCTCCAAGGCCTCGAGCCGGGCGAACTCTTCGATCTGGGGCAGCAGCTCCTCGACCTTGCGCTCCAGCTCGGCGTCGGTTCGAACCGCTACCTGGCCTTCCGAGTCCCGGCCACAGGCGGCGGCCAGCGAGAGCACCAGCACGGCCGGCGCCAGCCCGGCAGCCCCGCGACACCAAGTCATGGCTCGTATTCCACCCATGCTTCCGGCTCCTGAGTGACCCTGATCATGGCCAGGCGAACCGCCGGGCCGTAAGCGTTCTCTATCTCGAGGCTGAGCCGCTGGTAGAAGAACTCCGCCTGGCGCTCGGCGCTGGGGGTGGTGTCACGGAAGGGCTCCAGATCGTTGAGCAGGCGGTGGTCGAGCTCGCCGGCGAGCGCTGCCAACCGCGGCTGCACACCCTCCAAGTCAGCCACGAAGCCCGACCGATCGAGCTGGCGCGCCTCGAGGACGGCCTCGACCGTGTAGCGATGGCCGTGGGTGCGCCCGGACGGCCCTCGCTCGCCGGGGATGAAGAGGGCCGCGTCGTAAGAAGCGCGAACAGCGAGTCGATAGACCATCATCCGTCAGAGAATCGGCGCCGGTCCCGACCCTGGCGGCGGCTCGGCGACCGGCCGAACGACGTCGCCATTCAGACCGTCGAGCAACTCCATCGCGGTCTTACCGTGGACCGGGTGTCGCCACTCGGGATCGATCTCAGCCAGCGGCACGAGTACGAACTTCCGCTCGTGCATCCTGGGATGGGGTATCATGAGGTCGTAGGTGTCGATGATCCGGTCGTCGTAGGCCAGGATGTCGATGTCCAGGGTCCGGGGTCCGAAACGCTGCTCGCTGCGGACACGCTCGCACTCGTCCTCCACCTGATGGATGAACTCGAGCAGCGCGCCCGGCTTGAGGCGCGTGGCACCGCCACAGACGAGGTTGAAGAACCACGGTTGATCGCGGACGCCGACCGGCTGAGTCTCATAGACCGATGAGATGCGGTCGAGCCGGACCTCTCTCCTCAGCCCTTCCAGGCCACGCTCCAGGTAGCGGACCCGATCGCCCTCGTTCGACCCGAGGCCCAGGTAGACGTAGCCGACGCGCGGCTCGTCCCAAGTCGTAGTCTGTTCCACCCGCTCAAGCCCTCCCGTAGCGATCCTCGAGTCGGACCACGTCATCCAGCTCCGGCGTCGAGGCCTCCAACAGATCGCAATCGGTGATCGCTTCCATCCGGTGGCGGGTACCGGGCTGGATTCGGAAGCTCATCCCCTCCTCCAGCTCCTGGCGCCGCAGATCCTCGTCGACGCGCCCGACCAGGAAGGCGATGCGCCCGCGCAGAACATGGATCGTCTCGTCCTTGCGCTCGTGGTACTGGAGCGACAGACACTCGCCGGCATTGATATGGAGGATCTTGCCGACGTAGCGGTCGGTGTGAGCCCAGATCAGCTCGTGACCCCACGGCTTCTCCACCCGTATCACCTCGACCCGCACCTGTCACTCCTCTTTTGGGCACAGCCGCCGTCCAGGCCACGGGCGGCTTCTCGAGTTCACAACGTAAGCTAGCGGAATCGAACCCGCACGAAACGCCGCTTGCCGCGCTGGATCACCAGTGGCCGCGCGGTGGACACATGGTGGTCCTTATTGGTAACCGGAGCGCCATCGACCTGGACGGCGCCCTGCCGGATGAGCCGAACGGCCTCGCTGCTCGATGGGGCGAGGCCGGCCTCGACCATCAGCTTCGGCAGCCAGATCTCGTCCGTCGTGCGCGCGATATCGACCTCGGGAATCTTC
>JASFTY010000264.1:0-5616 GCA_050050535.1 Gemmatimonadales bacterium
GGCTGTTCACGGTGCCGCGTGAGGGCGGGTTTCCGCGGGCGCTGCCGATACCCGTCGCGGGTGCCGGCGACTACTCGCCGGACGGCAGTCGTGTCGTCTACTCGTACCCGTTCCGTGACTTCCGGTCGTGGAAGCGTCACGAAGGCGGCTGGGCCCAGAACGTTTTCATCATGGACCTCGAGACGTTCGAGACGGAGCAGGTCACGGACCACGAGCGCGCCGACCGTGATCCGATATGGATCGAGGGCACGATCTACTTCACCTCGGATCGCGACGGGACCAACAACCTCTACTCTTACGATCCCGCCAGCGGCGTGACGACTCAGCTCACCGACTATTCCACGTGGGACGTGCGCTGGCCGAGCCGAGACGAAGCGAGCCGCATCGTCTACGAGCTGAACGGTGAGCTGGTGGTCTACGATGTCCGCAATGCCTCGACCACCCCGATCTCGATCGACGTGCCGACCGATGGGGTGGCGGCGCGGCCGTCGCGGATCAGCGCCGCGCGCAACATCGAGGACTACGAGCTGAGCCCGAAGGGCGAGCGCGCGCTGTTCGTGGCGCGCGGCGACGTGTTCACCGCACCCATCGAGCATGGGCCGACGCGCAACCTGACCGAGTCGCCGGGCTCGCATGAGCGGCTGGCGCGCTGGTCGCCGGACGGATCGACGATCATGTTCGTCAGCGACATGGGCGGTGAGGAGGAGCTGTACCTGATCGACCAGGCCGGCTCGGGCGAGCCGGAACGGCTGACCGAGAACAGCGAAGGTCGGCTGTACGTCCCGAGATGGTCGCCCGACGGGTCGCACATCGCATACAGCGACAAGGAAGGCAAGATCTACATCATCGACGTCGAGTCGAAGCGGCGGACGGAGGTCGCCGACGAGCCGCAGGGCCAGAACACGAGCTACGAATGGTCGCCGCACGGCGGCTACCTGGCGTTCAACCTCTCGAACCCGAACGGCACGAATTCGATCTACATCTACGAGGTAGACGGCGGTCGGCTGCACCGGGTCACCGGCGAGCTGTTCTATGAGTACTCGCCGGAGTGGGGTCCGGAGGGCGACTACCTGTTCTACCTGGCGAACCGTAACTACGTGCCGCAGTTCAGTGCCTTCGAGTTCAACTATGTGGTCGACCGTCCTGTCTCGATCTACGCGCTGGCGCTGCGCGAGGACGTGGGGCACCCGTTTCCACCGCGCAGCGATGAGGTGAGCGTCGATGGCGATGGAGATGGCGAGGGGGATGGCGATGGCGATGGTGAGGAGGAGGGGCGGATTCGGATCGACTTCGATGGGCTGGCCCAGCGCGTTGCGCGGGTGCCGGTGGGGCAGGGCAACTTCGGCGGACTATCGGCGGTAGAGGGGCATCTGATCTACATCGACGGTCCGCCGCCGGTCTTCGGGCCGAGCGATCAGAGCCCATCGATCAAGATCTTCTCGATGGAGGATCGTGAGGAGGAGACGTTGCTCGACGGCATCGGCAACTACGCGCTGTCGTTCGACGGGAAGAAGATCCTCGTCAGGCAGCGCGGTGCGTTCCAGCTCTACGACGTCAAGGCCAACGCCTCCGGCGCGAAGACCGTGTCGACGTCGGGACTCCAGGTCGATCGGGTGCCGGCCGAGGAATGGGAGGAGATCTTCGACGAGGTGTGGCGCCGCTTCCGTGACTACTTCTACGTCGAGAACATGCACGGCTACGACTGGGCGGCGCTGCGCGAGCAGTACCGCCCGTGGCTGCAGCACGTGGCCCACCGCTCCGATCTGAACTACGTGCTCACGGAGATGGTGGCAGAGCTGAACGTGTCGCACGCCTACATCAGCGGCGGCGACTTCGAGATCCCGGACCGGCCGCGAGTCGCGCTGTTGGGCGCGCGCCTGGCACTGGACGAGGGCTCGGGCCGCTATCGGGTCGAGCAGATCTACGCGGGCGACAATCACGAGAGCAAGTACCGCTCACCGCTCACCGAGATCGGCGTAAATGTGTCGGTAGGTGACTACATCCTGGCGATCAACGGTGAGCAGCTGCGGGCGCCCGAGAACCCGTACCGCGTGTTGCGCGGCAAGGCCGGCGACCCCCTGAGGCTGACGGTGGCGAGCCGGCCGGAGATGAGCGGTGCACGTGAGGTCACGATCGACCCGGTCACGAACGAGTCGGCGCTCAAGTACTTCAGCTGGGTCGCCGAGAAGCATCGATACGTCGATGAGGCGACGGACGGCCGGGTCGGGTACATGCACATCCCCGACATGAGCAGCGACGGGATCCAAGAGTTCATCAAGTGGTTCTACGGCCAGGTCCGCAAGGAAGGCCTGATCGTCGACGTGCGGGGTAACGGCGGCGGCTTCGTGTCGGAGCTGGTCATCGATCGCCTGCGACGCGAGCTGCTGCAGACCGGCTTCTCCCGGACCTACGACTGGCCGGGCACCTATCCCAACGTGGTCTTCCACGGGCATCTGGTCTGCCTGATCAACGAGACCTCCGCCTCCGACGGTGACATCTTCCCGGCGGCGTTCAGGCAGGCGGGACTGGGCCCGCTGATCGGGGTACGGACGTGGGGCGGCGTGATCGGCATCTCGGGCTACGGTCCGTTGATCGACGGCGGCGATGTCAGCGTGCCGCAGTTCGGGACCAACGACGTGGACGGCAGCTGGATCATCGAGAACTATGGCGTCGCGCCGGACATCGAGGTGCAGAATACGCCGAAGTCGGTGATCGAGGGCCGCGACCTGCAGCTGGAGCGCGCGATCGCGGAGGTCATGGCGATGATCGAGGCGGACCCGAAGCGGCTGCCCGATCGGCCGGCCGATCCGGTCAAGACGAAGTAGCGGTACTGGGGAATCGGGAATCCATGATTGCTTGACTGACAGTTCGCTGATGTCGAGCTCTGAGCGTTTTTCGGCGAGCTGTGAGTTCTAGATCATGGATTCCCGAATTCCCATTCACCGGCACCTCACCGATTTCGCTCGCGTGATACCTGTCCTATCTTGAAGGCACAAATCCAGAAACTTCCAAACCGCCCATTGTTCTCGGAGGAAACGACTATGTGCCGCAGCGCTGCAATACTGCTAACCGTCTTGGTGCTGGGGCTGGCGCGCCCTGATTCGGCACCGGCACAGCAGGCCGGTCGCTTCACCGTCGACGATCTGATCGCCATGGACCGCATCGGTAGCCCGCAGGTCTCGCCGGACGGCGACTGGGTCGCGTTCACCGTCAGCGAGCTCGACCGCGAAGCGAACCGCAGGCGCACCGACATCTGGCTGGTGCGCAGCGACGGCAGCGGGCTGCGTCGCCTGACGAGCGATCCGGCGAGCGACTTCAACCCGCTCTGGTCGCCGGACGGCCGGTCGATCTGGTTCCTGTCGACGCGGTCGGGAAGCTCGCAGGTCTGGCGCAAGCCGATGGCGGGCGGCGCGGCTGAGCAGATGACCGACCTGCCGCTCGGTGTCGGCAACCTGATAATGGCGCCCGATGGCAGGCACGTGGCGTTCACGATCGATGTGTACCCGGACTGTCGGACGCTGGCCTGCACTAGGTCGCGGCTCGACGAGGCGGCGGTGCGTCAGACGACCGGTTTGCTTTACGACCGGCTGTTCATCCGCCACTGGGACACGTGGAGCGACGGGCGTCGGTCGCACATCTTCGTCATGCCCGCGTTCGGCGGCGAGCCGGTGGATGTCATGCAGGGTATGGATGCCGACTCGCCGTCGAAGCCGTTCGGCGGGTCCGAGGAGTTCACCTTCACGCCGGACGGCCGCTCGATCGTCTTCACCGCGCGGCTGGCCGGCGCGCAGGAGCCCTGGTCGACCGATTTCGATCTCTACGTCGTGCCGATACACGGGTCCGGCGCCCCATCGCTGATCACCATCGACAACCGGGCCTGGGATACGGGTCCCGTATTCTCCCCGGACGGGCGGACGCTGGCCTACCTGGCGATGGCGCGGCCGGGCTACGAGGCCGATCGGTTCCGGATCGTTCTCAAGTCGTGGCCGGACGGCGAGCCGCGGGTCCTGACCGAGGACTGGGACCGCTCGCCGGGCTCGATCGGCTGGTCGCCTGACGGCAGGACGATCCTGGCGACGGCCGGCAACATCGGGAACGTCTCGCTGTTCGGCATCGATGTTCGGACCGGCGACACCCGAGTTCTGGTCCGGCAGGGGCACGTCCGCTCGCCCTCGTTCGCCGATGACCGAATCGTCTTCGGGATGGACCATTTCCGCTCGCCGGTGGAGCTGTACTCGGCGCGACCGGATGGTTCCGACGTACGTGCGATCACGCGGATCAACTACGAGCGGTTGGCGCGCATCGAGTTCGGCGAGCCGGAGCAGTTCTCGTTCAGCGGCTGGAACGGCGAGACGGTCTACGCCTGGATGGTGAAGCCGGCAGGCCTCGATCCGAGCCGGGAGTATCCTATCGCCTTCCTGATCCACGGCGGACCGCAGGGTTCGTTCGACAACGACTTCCACTATCGCTGGAACCCGCAGATCTATGCCGCCGCCGGCTACGCGGCGATCATGGTCGACTTCCACGGCTCCACCGGCTACGGGCAGGCGTTCACCGACGCGATACGGTACGACTGGGGCGGCAAGCCGCTGGAGGATCTACAGAAAGGGCTGGCGGCGGCGCTCGAGCGCTACGAGTGGCTGGACGGGGAGCGGGCGTGCGCGCTCGGTGCTTCTTACGGCGGCTACATGATCAACTGGATCGCCGGCAACTGGCCCGACGGCTTCCGCTGCCTGGTCAACCACGACGGCGTGTTCGATCAGCGGATGATGTACTTCGCGACGGAGGAGCTGTGGTTCCCCGAGTGGGAGCACGGTGGCACCTACTGGGCGAACCCCGAGGGCTACGAGCGGCACAATCCGGCGCGCTTCGTCGAGCACTGGGATACGCCGATGCTCGTGATCCACGGTGCGCTCGACTACCGCGTGCCGCTCGAGCAGGGGATCGCGGCGTTCACGGCGCTACAGCGGAAGGGTATCCCGAGCCGGTTCCTCTACTACCCGGACGAGAACCACTGGGTGCTGAGCCCGGCCAACAGCGTGCAGTGGCACGAGACCGTGCTCGATTGGCTGGCGCGCTGGCTGGAGCAGCCAGGCTTCTGAGTTGGCGGTCGAGGGGCGCCGCCGGAGACCGGCGCCCCTCGACACCATCATCGTGGCGCGTTCTGAGCCAGCGTTCTGAGGGCGTCGTTCATTAGGATCACCGAGAAGCGGGCGATCGAGCCGGGCTGGCTCTCGAGCCAGGCCAGCGTCGCGACGTCCGGCTCGCCGGTCTCCGGGGCGTGGATGCGGTACCAGCCCGTGGTTCGCACCAGGTAGCTGCGGGCGGCGCCGTCGGGCGCGGGCGGCACGCGGAAGACGAGCTCGGCGAAGTCGCCCGGCTCGAGTACGTAGTGCTCGTCGTCGATCGCGCGCAGCGGCTCGCGCACGTCGCGGCCCGATGCGTCGACCGCCGTCTCGGCGAACAGCTCGCGGACCTCGAACGGCTGGCCGCCGGCGTAGTCGATGGCGACCTGGTCGATCAGCCAGAGTGACGGCATCGACTCGAGCCGCACCCGGACGCTGTCGCCCTTCACCTGTGAGAGGTCGAGCGCCAGGGCCTGCCGCTTAGGGGCCT
>JASFTY010000265.1:0-5611 GCA_050050535.1 Gemmatimonadales bacterium
TACGGACTCTACCTGCAGTCGACGATCAACATCCTCCACTCACTCGGCGGTGCCAAGGACAAGCTACGATCGATCATCCGTGACCTGGTGGACATTGCCGGCGCCGACAGGAAGTTGCATGAGAACGAGGTCACCATGATCAAGGCGGCGGCGATCGCTTTCGGGCTCAGCGCGGACCTGAGGGTCAACGTTAAGACCGGACGGGTCGAGCTCGTCCTCAAAGACGCGAACTGACAACGGAGGTTGCAGAGACGATGAACAGGGCAAACTCGACCTGCCGCAGCGCACGGATGCGTGCTGCGGTGGCCGGCGTGGCCATCACGGCCGCCGCCTGCGGCGGCGAGCCCAGCGTCGAGCCCGCCGATCTGCTGCTGCTGAACGGGCGCGTCTACTCGTTCGACTGGGACGACCCGACGCCCGACGGCACGCCGGCGGCGAACGCGCCGTTCGACTCGCAGGGTTGGCGCCCCGACGCCGAGGCGGTGGCGATCCGTGACGGCAGAATCGTGTACGTCGGTGACAACGGCGGCGCGAGTGCCTACCGCGGGACTGACACCGAGGTGCTCGACCTCGACGGCGCGACCGCGCTGCCCGGCTTGGTCGACTCGCACGTCCATATCGCGGGTTTGGGAGCCAACCTGGAGCGGATCGACCTGCTGGGCGTCGGCTCGCCGGAGCAGGCGGTGGAAACGGTCGCCGCCGCCGCAGCCGAGGTCCCGGCCGGTGAATGGATCGTCGGCTGGGGTTGGGATGAGGGCGCCTGGGCCGACAACTACCCGGACAACCGGACCCTCAGCGATCGGGTCCCCGACCATCCGGTCATCCTCCGCGGGCTTCATGGCTTCGCCGTATGGGGCAATCGGCTCGCCTTCGAGCTGGCGGGCATCACGGCGGAGACCGAGGTGCCCAGCGGCGGCGCGATTCTGAAGGACGGCGCTGGAGAACCCACGGGGATTCTGGTCAACAACGCGACGCGGCTGCTCGAGACCGCACTACCGCCGCTCACGCAAGAGCGTCTCGAATCGCGGGTCCTGGCCGGGTTGGAGGCGATGGCGGCCTCGGGCTACGTCGCGGTGCACGAGGCGGGCGCCGATGCCGCGTTGATGGAGGCTCTCGAGCAGCTCGAGGCTACGGGCCGACTCCCGATCCGCGTCTACGCGATGCTGGACGGGAGAGACGAGCCGCTGTTGCGCGAATGGCTCGAGCGCGGGCCGGATCACGATGCCGACCGTATGCTCGTCACGCGTTCCGTCAAGGCGTTCTACGACGGAGCGCTCGGCTCGCGGGGAGCCGCGATGCTCGAGGACTACTCGGACACGCCCGGCCATCGTGGTGTGGGCGGCGACCGCTACGGCTTCAACAGAGAGCTGTTCGCCGACGCCATGGCCGCCGGCTTCCAGATCTGCATCCACGCGATCGGTGATGCCGGGAACCGTGCATCGCTCGATTTCATCGCAGAGGTCTACGATGACCACCCGAACGCGCGGGACAACCGTCACCGCATCGAGCACGCACAGATCGTACATCCGGACGACTTCGCTCGTTTCGCATCGCTCGGTCTCATCGCGTCGATGGAGCCGCCCCACGCGGTCGAGGACAAGACCTGGGCCGAGGACCGAGTCGGCCCTGAACGTATCAAGGGCGCCTACGCTTGGCGGACAATGCGACTGACCGGCGTGCCGCTGACGTTCAACTCCGATCTGCCCGGCTCCGATCACGACATCTTCTACGGCCTGCACGCGGCCGTCACGCGACGCGACCGGGATCTGCAGCCGCAGGGCGGCTGGTATCCCGAAGAGACCGTGACCGCCGAGGAGGCTCTGCGTGCCTATACGGTGTGGGCCGCAGCTGCCGCCTTCCTGGAGAACGAGACCGGTGTTCTGGAGTCGGGCAAGTGGGCGGATATCACCGTCATGGACATCGATCCGCTGGCGCTCGGGAGTACGAGGCCGAGCGAACTGCTAGATGGCGTCGTCGAGCTCACGGTAGTCGGTGGGAGAGTCGTGTATGCAGGTGGGAAAGTGATGCGTGCCGAATGACTGAACCTGCGCAGCGCGCGCCCCGCTGCTCCGGATAGGGGGACACGATGGAAGGTGAATGGAGCTACGCCCACGACCTGGTCAACATGTACCTCGGGATCGCCTACCTCGCTGACCAGAAGCTCGACCCCGAGGAGGAGCGGACCTTCCTCGTCAAATTCAAGGAGTGGATGCCCCACATGTCGGTCGACCAATTCGTCGAGATCTGGGGCGAGGTCAAAGAGTTGTACGATAGCGTAGGCTCGGACGAGAATCGCTACGCCCTTTATCTGCAATCCACCCTCAACGTGGCACGCTTGCTCGAGGATAGTGGGGATCAGCTGAAGTGCGTCATCCAGGATCTGGTCGATATCGCCGGGGCCGATGGCGTCCTGCATGACAGGGAGGCGACGATGATCAAAGCATCGGCCATCGCCTACGGGCTGAACATCGAGCTGTCGACCGATGAAGATGCGAAGCGGATACGTCTGACCTTCAGTGACTGAGGGACGGTGCCGTGGGCCATGCACGGCCCACGGCACCGGTCGTCAGCTCTCCTAGATCGTGCCAGGTCCCTCGTCGTCGTCGTCTCCGCCCCCGCCCTGAGCGAGTATCATCTCGAGGATCTGTGACGGATCCAGCTCGCCGGGGTCTTTCCCCGTCTCCATCGTCTTGGCGATGCGGTGGTTGCTCAGGTCGACGGCCGGCAGGTAGTTGTGCAGGATGCGCGAGAACTGTTCCTGCGTGACCTTGCCGTCCATGACCCAGTGGTCGGCGTAGACCACGATCTCGCCATCCGACTCATCCCACCCGAACTTCGCCAGGCGGAGCCTGTAGTTGAGCGCACCGAGCACCTGAAGCACCGCCTTCAGGTGCTTATGGTCGGCGGTACACTGATGATAGTTGATCGTGCGGAACTGCATGAACTGGCCATCCAGTTCGAGCAGGATCATGAACTGGTAGCGTCCCGCTATCCCCTTGGCCCCCAGCATCAGCGCGTCCCGAGTCGGATCGCGGAAGTAGCGCATGTTTTCGCCCTTGACCAGCTTCTCCAGCTCAGCGAGCTTCAGAGCCATCTTCGTATCCTCTCTATCAGGCTAGGTTGATGATCAGCGTGTCTCCCTGCAGTTCTCGCTCAGCCACTCCGGCAAAGCGGCGGGCCTCCTCCTTATCTATTGCGTCCAGGACCTCCAGGTAGATCTTCGTCACGCCCTTCAGCTCGCCCTGCGCATCGGCGACGCTGAGCTGCTCCTCGATCCGGTTTCGTAGGATCGTCGTCAGGTGCCGAACGCCGAAGCGTGGCTGCCACTGCGAGCCGAGGTAGCCGACGATATCCGCGTCCCAGCCCAGCTCGTAACCCAGCTCCTCCGCGGTCCGGCGCAGTCTGCCCAACTGCAGCTCGATGATCTTCTCCACCGAATCGACGTCCAGGCCCTGGAAGGTGAACCAGTGGCTGATGCGGCCGAGGAACTCCTCGCCGAGACCCAGCGACCGCAGCTCGGCCTTCAGCGCTTCCGTGTCGACCCGAGGTGAGGTGACCGCCGACGCGCCCGAGCGGTCGAAACCGAGCTGGTGGCTGTCGTAAACACAGCCAGCGTTCGTCGTGAAGATGATGTATGCGCGGCGGAAGTCGAGGAAATTGCCATCGTTGTCCTCGACGTTGCCCTTGTCTATGATTTGCAACAGCACCTTGCCGACACCCGGGTGTGCTTTCTCGATCTCGTCGAAAAGCACGACCGATTCGGGCTTGTCACGGATCTTCGAGAGCAGACCGCCCTGACCGCGCACATAGCCGACGTAACCGGGCGGAACGCCTAGAAGGATATGCAGAGCCGGGCCCGGATCGTGCACCCCCTGCAGTGTGTTGCAGTCGACTCGCACCAGCGACTCTCGACCGCCACCGAGGACCTCGCTGAGCATTACGGCCGTCTCGGTCTTACCCACACCGGTCGGTCCGGCGAAGAAGAACACACCGCGTGGACGCGACTTCTTGACCCAGGCGCCCAAGCCGGCGACGAAGGCCCGGACGATGCCGCGTAGCGTTTCGTCCTGCCCGATGATCTTGGCGCGCAGTTTCTCGAACAGTGCCTCTTCCTCGATCTTCTCGGCCCTCGCGATGCTGTGGCCGATGATATCCTCCAGCGCGCTCCACAGCGCTTCCTCGCCGACCTGCTCCACCGGCGGCTCCGCGGTCACGCAGTAGGCGCACGCCTCGTCGAGAAGCTGGATCGACTTGTCCGGCTGGAAACGGCTGGGGATGAACTCCTCGGTCAGCTCTACCGTTCGCTCGAGGATCTCATCCGGTATGCGCAGCGGGCTGTAGTACTCGAGCATCCCGGGACGACGGGCGTGCAGGATGCGCACCGTCGCCTCCGGCGAGGGTGGATCGATCTTGATTATGCTGAAACGCCGCGCCAGCGCCGTGTCGCGCTCGATGAAGAAGCGGTACTCCGACGTCGTCGTGCATCCGATGCAGGCGAAATCGCCGCGTGCCAGCGCCGCCTTGAATGTCTCGTTCGCCTCGGTGAATGGACCTCGCTCGTGCATGCTGCTTTGAAGCAGCGAGTGGATCTCATCGACGAACAGCACGACCTTGGGATGCTCCTGCAGGATCTGCAGCAGCTTCTTGATCCGCTTGTCGTACTCGCCCACCACACCGGCGCCCGCCCGCAGAAACGCCGGCGACAGCTCGAAGATGTCAAGGTCCCTGAGCCTCGCCGGGATCGACTCGTCTTGACGGGCGAGACGACGCGAAAGCTCGTAAATCAGCGCCGACTTGCCGGTCCCGGCGTGCCCGATCACCATGGCGTTTCGGCGCCGCATCTTGCTGAGCGTCCGGATCAACGAACGCAGAGGCTTCTCGAACTCCACTGTGCCGCGCGATGGAAGCTCACTCACCGTCAGCATGCGCCCGAACGTGCTCAGCGCGTCGATCACCGACTCGCGCTCCGGCGAGTCTCTCCAGTCGGACGCTGAGAGGCTCGGCCCGCCGAGAGCGACGATCACCGAGTCGATGTCCTTCTCGCTCATGCCCTTCGACGTCAAGTACTCCTGACCCGCCTCGCTCACGACCAGTGCCGTGAAGAACTCCTCCGCGGTGATCGTGTCCGGGTCGTCCCGCAGGTCACGAAGAATCGGCTGCAGCCGCTTCGCTACGACGACTTCCTCCGGCGTGCGCTTGCTCGACTCCTTCGGCCTCTCGAGATACGATCCCAGCTCCGGAAACCGCTCCTTCATCTCCGTGCCGTGGTACAGCGCCGCCAGCAGCGTCCCCAGGTCCAGCTCGCCTCCCTTGGGGATCGCCCGCTTCGCCAGGTCGACAGCCGCCTGCGATTCCGGATCGAATCTCATAGCCACTTCTCTCGCTCCTGAATACCTAGAGTGAAACCCTCCGCCAAGAGCTTGACGCTCGGCACGTTGAGTGGCGGTTCCTCCGCCGCGATGGGCTTGTCCGCCGCGTTCAAGAAGGCCTCCCAGTTCGCCAGTCCGGCCGCTAGCACGGAATAGTTATCCTTCTCGTATTCCGGATTGCTAATCTCCGACGGCTCGTAGACGTAGGAGAAACCCTGTGTGTCTCTTTCCCGCCTCATAAG
>JASFTY010000266.1:0-5599 GCA_050050535.1 Gemmatimonadales bacterium
CGCCACCAACTCTACCTGAACGGGGTCATCTTGGTCTCTATGACCGGGCTGAACGTCGATGCGGGTGATGATGTCTCGTACGCCACATCGCTACCGCACCTGGCGGCCACGGCGTGGTACCATGGCCAGCTCGCCGACGATCTCCAGGCCATGCCCCTCCGGGACTATCTCGATCAGGTCGAGGCCTTCGCCATGGGCGACTACCTGCTGGCCCTCGTGCAGGGCGACCGCCTGGCGGACGCCGAGCGCGGCGAGATGGCGCGCCGGGTAGCGCGCTACACGGGTCTCACGCCCGAGTACGTCATGTCGACGAACCTGAGGATCAACTCGCGGCGCTTCTGGAAAGAGCTGCTGCGCGACCAGCGGCTGACAGTGGGACGCCTGGACAGTCGCTATCTTGGCGTGGACAGGGATGCCGCCGGTGAGAGCCCGGAGTACGATCCGGCCATGGCGGACTGGGACGGCGCGTTCAGCGATGCGGTGAACCGCTACATCCGCGAGGAGCTGCGATACGATCCGGATCTGAAGTACAACGTGTGGGGCAACGTGCGGCCCTGGAGCCGGGATGATGGTGCGAACGTGGGGCAGATGCTGCGGCAGGCGATGCGCGACAATCCGTACTTGAAGGTGATGATCCAGGGTGGCTACTACGATTCCGCCACCGACTACTACAGTGCCGTATACACGATCTCGCACTTGCAGCCGGGCGGCGAGTTCCGGGACCGTTTCCGCTTCTCGTGGTACGAGAGCGGGCACATGATGTACCTGCGCAAGCCGGACCTCGCCAATGCCAACAACGATTTGCGTGCGTTCATTCGTTGGGCACTCGAGGATATGCCGGATTATCCGAGGAGGGCGCGCTAGGCCGCGGGGCGGGTCCGGGCGCGGGGTCGGGAAGTCCCCTGGCGCCGCGCGAACGTCGATTTCTGGAGTGAACATCATGACGAAGAACATGGGAACGCTGGATCGGGGCATTCGGACGCTCATCGCCGTCGTGATCGCCATCCTCTACTTCACGAATGTGATCGGAGGGACGCTGGCGCTCGTGCTGGGAATCGTGGCGGTGGTATTCCTGGTCACGAGCTTCGTCGGCTGGTGCCCGGCCTACATGCCGTTGAAGCTCTCGACGCGTAAGAGCGCGGGCGGGCCGACCGGCTCCTGACGTGCCGCCGGCCGGTCGGCGGCACGGCAAGTTGAAGCCGGAAGGCTGGGCGCCTTCCGGCTTTGGCTGGGTGGATCGAGCCCGTAGCCGCGGCTCAACGCGGCCGGCGGTCGAGCATCAAGACCTTCCAGGGGTCGTGTCTTGCAACTCGTACTCGCGCGGTGGCTCCGCCCCCATCAGGTGGCGGACGAAGTAGTCCCAGCGCCGCCGCGTCATGTAGGTCTCGCGCCCGAAGCCGTGGCCCCGGTTCGGAAAGAGGATGAGATCGAAGTCCTTGTTGGCGGCGATCAGCGCGTTTACCACCAGCAGCGTGTTATAGTACGGGACGTTGCTATCCGTAGTGCCGTGAGCGAGGAGCAGCTTCCCCTTCAGGTTCTCCGCTAATAGCTGGTTGGCCTGATTGTCGTAGTTCGTGGTCCCGTCGGGGTGCTCGACCAGTAGACCCTGCCACTTTTCACCCCAGTCGTCCTCGTAGTTGCGGTTGTCGTGGTTACCGGCCTGTGACACCGCGACCTTGAAGAAGTCCGGGTACCGCATGATGGCGTCGGCCGATGAGAAGCCGCCGCCCGAATGCCCGTAGATCCCCGCCTGGTCGATGTCGATCCACGGATGACGCTCCGCCAGCTGCTTTATCCCGGTGATCTGATCCGGCAGGCCATTGTCGCCCATGTTGCCGTACCACGCCTCGTGGAAGGACTTCGACCGATTCGGCGTGCCCATGCCGTCGAGCTCGACTACGATGAACCCCAGCTCCGCCAGCGCCCGCGTGTCGCCACGCGACGGCACAAAGCTCCGAGTCCCCACGCTCCCCGACTGCGGGCCCGGGTAGTGGTTGTTGATGATCGGGTATTTCTTCCTCGGGTCGAAGCCCGTCGGCCGATACATGAGGCCGTACAGATCGGTCACGCCGTCGCGGGCCTTCACGGTGAACGGGATCGGCGGCGTCCAACCTGTGGCGAGCAGCTGCGAGATGTCCGCCTCCTCGAGGTCGAGGAGCTTTCGGCCGCTGGCGTCGCGCAGCACGGTGATCGGTGGCGTGTCGGGCGTCGAGTAGCTGTCGACGAAGTAACGACCTGACGGCGCCAGCATGGTCGTGTGATTGGCGCTGTCCGGCGTGAGGAGCGCCAGGTCGCTGCCGTCCATCGGTACGCTGTACAGATAACGGAAGTATGGGTCACCGGGCTCGCGACCGACGCCTGTGAAGTAGATCAGCCGACCGTCGCGATCGATCCGCTCGATATCCAGCACATTCCAGTCGCCGCTGGTGACCTGGTTCTTCAGGCGGCCGTTCCTCAGGTCGTAGAGGTAGAGGTGTCCCCAGTTGCTGCGGTGCGAGTACCAGAGCACCTCGTTCGTCTCGGCCAGCAGGCGCCAGTTGGCCCCCGACTCGAAGAACGTCTCGACGGTCTCTTCCAGGACGTCGCGCACCTCCCCCGTCTGGGGATCGGCGACCCGCAGCACCGAGTGCTTGTGATCCCGTGAGGTCGAGACGAACGCCAGCTGCGATCCATCGGCGCTCCACTCCACGTCGGCGAACGTGCCGCGGCACGCGATGTGGTCGCATACGGTGGAGCGATGCTGGTCGGGTGGCATCTGCAGGCGAACGACGCGCGGTCCATCGAGGTGGATCACCACGCGATGGATCCGGAAGATGACCGTGTCCTCGGGAAGCGGGTACTTCCACGCCTCGAGCCGCGGATGACCCACGTTGGTGGACACGAGGTACATCTCGCCGACCCCGCGCCCGTCGTGCTGGAACGTCGCGATCATCTTCGAGTCGGGCGACCAGAGGAGGACCGGACGGTCGCTCCTCACCCAGCCGGCGTTGTTGGTGGCGTAGCCGAAGTCCTCGATACCGTCGAAGGTGAGCTGCGTCTCGTCACCCGCCTCGGTGTCACGAATCCAGAGGTTGAAGTCGCGGATGAAGGCCGCGTACTTGTCGTCCGGCGAAGTCACAGAGCTGCGAGGCATTCTCACAGGTTCGGCCCTCTCGCTCGTGCAGCGGTAGTCCTCGATATCACAGGTGTAGTGCCGCAGCCCAACGTCGAAGCTGAGCGACCGCCCATCGGCCTCCAGGTGGAACGTCCTGAACGGCAGGTCGAACGGCTCGTAGGCCGTGTCGGCGGCCGCTGAGAGCGCCGCGGCCAGCCGCTCGTGATCGAATGCCCGGCCGCGGGTCCGCCGCTCCGGGTCGACCATCACGAACTCCGCTCCCTCCGGAATCGTGTTCCGGTACCAGAAGCGGCCGCTCTCCAGCCAATTCGGCCGTACGCTCGCCCCGAAAACGAGCGGGTTGGTGTGCTGACCCAGGTACTGCTCGGCCCGGGCGTAATCCTCTTCGGTGAGGGCGCGCTGACGCGCCTGCTGCGCGGCGGCTGGGGCGGTCGCGATGAAGGTCGCGACGACCAGGGCGGTGTATCGCATGTGGATCCTCGACTCTTGAGTTGTGGGCTGACCGCGAAGGATCCGTGGATGATGGCGCGAGGCCAGCGGCCGTGCAACCAAGCAGCGCTGCACAGGTACGCCTCGCATCTGGCAGCCAGCGCCTGGACGCTTTGTATGGGGGTCCCGCGCCTGACACCTAGCCCACGAACCGTCCGTAGTAACGATCATGAAGCCCACTCACATCACGAGGCTCGCGCTCCTTCCGACCGTGTTTGCCTTTGTCTCGGGCGCGAGCCTCCCGGCCCAGGTGGCCGGGCCCGGGCAGGCGACAGAGCTGCGGGAGGCCCTGCAGGCGAAGCTGGCCGAGCTGCAGGCGGCGAGCGGAGCCCCGGGCGTGACCGCGGGGATTGTACTGGCCGACGGGGAGTCGTTCGGGCTGGCCGCGGGGATGGCGGACACGGTGACAGGCATACCGATGACCGCCGAGGCCCGGCTGATGCAGGGCAGCGTGGGCAAGACGTACGTCTCCGCCGTGGCGATGCAGCTGGTCGGGGAAGGGCGACTCGATCTGGATGCGAAGGTCTCGGCCTACCTGGGCGACGAGGCGTGGTTCGAGCGGCTGCCGAACGCCCCCGACATCACCGTGCGGCAGCTGATGAACCACACGAGCGGCATCATCCGCTACGAGTTCGACGACCGCTTCATCGCCGACCTGCTTGCCCAGCCGGACAAGGTGTGGGATCCGGTGGGGCAGTTGGCCTACCTATTCGACACCGAGGCGCCGTTCGCCGCCGGCGAGGGTTGGGACTACTCCGACACCAACTACATCGTCCTTGGGCTGATCATCGAGCGGCTCACCGGCGCCGACTACTACGACGAGCTGCGGTGCCGGACCCTCGTGCCGCTCGGGCTGCGTAACACGGTGCCCAGCGATTCGCGGCGCGTCCCCGGCCTCGTGCAAGGGTACGCCGGCGCCGAGAACATGTTCGGGCTGCCGGATGCCGTGATCGAGAATGGCGAGTTCGCCGTGAACCCCGGGTTCGAGTGGACGGGCGGCGGCATTGCCTCTACGTCGGAGGACCTGGCTCGCTGGGCGAAGGCGCTGTATGAGGGTCGCGCCTTCGATCCCGCGCTGCTCCCGGTCATGCTGGACGGCGTCCCGGCGCGGCTCGGCCCCAACGTCGAGTATGGCCTCGGCGTGATCATCCGCCAGACGCCGCTCGGCGTGAGCTGGGGCCATAGCGGGTTCTTCCCCGGCTACCTGACGGAGATGGCGTACTTCCCCGACCACGGGATCGCGGTCGCCGTACAGTACAACTCCAGCGACCTGCCCAACCTGCGGATGTCTCCGGGAGCGGTGCTCATGGAGCTGGCTCATCTCGTCGTGGAGACTGAGCGTGCGGAGGAAGAGGCTGCAGGATGAACATTGAAAGCTGCAAGCTCTACATAGTCTTGCTGTCGATCGCGCTCGCTGGGTGTGCCGCCGGCAGTGTGCAAGTGCCGGATGATGCTCTTGTAATAAGGAACGGCATGGTCATCGACGGGACCGGGAGGGAGCCGATCGCCGATGGCGTCGTTGTCCTCCATGGGGACAGCATAGTGGCAGTCGGCGCAGCGGCGGACTTCGAGATCCCCGAAAGCGCCACGGTCCTCGATGCCGGAGGCGGCAGTATTCTACCCGGCATCATCAACTCGCACACGCACGCGACTGACAATCCCGTGGTCCGCCGTACCTTCTTGGCGGATGGAGTCACGACCGTGTGCAACCTCGGGGCGTCGTTCGATCAGCTCCCGAGGTTCGATGAGGCCACGGCACAGGACGGTCCCGCGGCGCGAGGTTTTTGGGCGGGACCGATCATCACGGCGCCCGGCGGGTACCCGGGTCCGGTCTACGGATTCGAGTTTACCTACGAGGTGGCGACGCCGGCGGAGGCCCGCGCTGCGGTCACCGATCTGCTGGATCGCGGGGCCAGCATGATCAAGATCGCGCTGGCCCCCGGCGATCCGCGCGACCCCTGGCCGGCCCTCGATCTCGAAACGGTGCGGGCGATC
>JASFTY010000267.1:0-5581 GCA_050050535.1 Gemmatimonadales bacterium
TTGGCCCACATCAAGCGGTTCGACTATCTGACGCAACTCATCGCCAGGCTCGCCTGCGCGCTCTACTGGTTCAATCCGCTGGTCTGGCTGGCGGCGCGGCGGCTGCGCATCGAGCGCGAGCTGGCCTGCGACGATGAGGTGTTGCGGGCCGGATCGCGCGCCTCGGACTACGCCGGCCATCTGCTGGAGATGGCGTTGTCGCTCAGGGCCCGCCCGTTCCTGGCCAGCGTGGCGATGGCACGTCGCTCGCAGTTGAGCGCACGGCTGCGCGCCGTGCTGGATGCGGGCCGCGCGCGCGGCGCGCTGACCTCGAGGTTCGTGGTCTCGGCGACGCTGTGTGCCGCGCTCGTCGCGCTCGCGGTGGCCGCCGCGTCTCCGGCCCGCAACGCTGCGGACTCGAGCGGAGCGAGCGGGAGGTCGGGCCGCGCCCGCGTCGCGACGGGCCGGAGCCTGATACCGGTGGCCGAGATCGTCGACCGGCCCGCGCCTTTGGCCAGGTCGGGAGGCATCGCTCGGGAACGCGCTACTTCGCTTGCCGGCAGCGGGGCGAGCGACGTCTCGGAGTCGAGCCCGCTGCGCTCCAGGTTGGCCGGGCGCGCGCCCCATGACCCGGCGCCCGTGCAGCGCGTAGCGCTCTGCGACTGGAATGTGCGCGATGCCTCGTCGTCCATGATGATCCAGATGGATGACGACGCCATCGAGGTGAAGGCGGAGGTCGACGACTGCGAGCTCAAGGTCGACCTGTCGGGGGAGATCACGTTCAACGCCGAAGAGACCGAGATCGTGGCGCTGTCGCCGGGCGGCGAGCTGGAGATCGAGGAGAAGCGGGGCCGCTCGTCGCGGCGCCTGAAGATCGAAGCGAACCGCTCGGGCGATCTCGAGCGCCGCTGGTGGGTCGACCGCGACGAGCGGCCCTACGACGCCGACGCCCGCGCCTGGCTGAGCGACATGATCCTCGTCCTCTTCCGTCGCGCTGGGATCCAGGCGGAGGAGCGTGCGGCGCGCATCCTGGCCCGGGACGGCGTCGATGGGTTGCTACAGGAGATCTCTTATATCCCGGGTGACCATGTCGCCGGCATCTACTACGGCGTCCTGTTGAGCCGGGCCGAACTGGAGCCGCGGACCGTCCGCCGCGTCGTGCGCCAGGCGGCCGAGGACATCGAGTCCGATCACACGCTCGCCAGGCTGCTGGTCGCCGTTGCGGACAACCAACCGCTCGACGAGACGGTGCGGATCGCCTACGTCGAGGCGACCGGCTCCATCGACTCCGACTTCGAGCGGGGGCGCGTGCTGACGGCGATCCTGCAGCGCGAGGATCTGAGCCCCGAGGTCGCACGGGCGATGTTGCAGGCGGCGACCGAGATATCGTCCGACCACGAGCTCGCCAGGTTGTTGGTCGAGCTGGTCGAGTCCGGCTCGCTGGACGACGCTATGGCCGAGGACTTCTTCCGCGCCGTCGGTACCATCGAGTCCGACTTCGAGCAGCGCCGGGTGCTCGCGGCGGCGCTGGACAGTGGCATGGCCGACCGTCGGTTCCTCGACATGGCGCTGGAGGCGGCGGCAGAGATCGGCTCGGACCACGAGCTGGCGCGCCTGCTGATCGACGTGGCCGATCGCTACCCGGCTGGGGACGAGATCCCGGCCTCGTATCTGGCTGCCGCGGCCAGCATCGACTCGGACTTCGAGCTGGCGCGCGTGCTCGCCGAACTGGTGGGGCGTGGCGGTCTGAGCTCTGCGTCGCTGACCGCGGTGTTGGGGATGGCACCGGCGATTGGCTCGGACCACGAACTGACGAGGTTTCTGGCGGCGATCCTGAGTGACAACCGATTGGATGACAGGACGCGACCCGGCTTCTTCGCCGCGGCGGCTACCATCGAATCCGACTACGAGCTATCGCGCATACTCACGGCGGTCGTGAAATCGGATTGGGCCGGTGACCCGGACGTCGAGGCGGTACTCGAATCGGCGCTCGAGATAGGCTCCGATCACGAGCTCTCGAAGCTATTGATCGAGATCGCACGCAGCGGCCGGCTGACCGAGCGGCTGCGGCCGGCCTTCATGAGGGCGGCCAATACCATCGAATCGGAGTACGAGCGCGGCCGCGTCCTCTCGGCCGCCTACCCGAGAAGCGGCGCTCGTATCTGATGCAGGACCGCGACTCTCGAATCAGCTAGCTCGGCTCCCAAACGTTGTTCTCGCGGTCCACGTCGGGGAACAGGTAGCTGGCGTCGATCTCCACCCTCACGACCGGTGAGCCGTTCGCGACGCTGACCTCGGCCCGCGTCTCCCCGCTCAGCCAGTGCTCCACGGGGACCTCGCGCTCGATGATCTCGCCGGTCTCCAGCGTGATCGTGAGCCGCGCGGGCATCGGGACCCAGCCGCGGTCCTCTATGACGATCGTCGTCGTGGTTCCGTCGCCACTCACCGCGCCCACCGCCTGGTCCAGCGTCCAGGTCTCGTAGTACCAGGCGCGCCAGAACCAGTCGAGCTCGGTGACCGCCGCATCGCTGAAGAAGTTGAAGAAGTCCCACGGCTTCGGATGCTTGTATGCCCAGGTGCGGATGAAGCTGCGGTAGGCCGGGTCGAAGACTTCGTTGCCGAGCAGCCCGCGCAGCGCGTCCAGCAGCGCCTGCGGCTTGGAGTAGGAGGCGGTCCCGTAGGCGGGGCCGGGGTAGTGATAGTCGCTGCGCCGCATGATCTCGCCTTCCAGTCCGCGGCGCGCGACGCCGAGGTAACCCTCGTTTCGGCCCGCAACGGGCTCGGGTCCGGAGTGGAAGTCGGCCTCGGCATGTACGCCGTTGAACGATGTCGTCCCCTCGTCCATCCACGAGTACCGTCGCTCGTCGGTGCCGACGATCATCGGCATCCACGTGTGTGCCAACTCATGAGCCGTCAGGCCGTACAAGCCGGCCGCGGTCGCGTTCGGATGGTCGTAGGCGCCCATGAGGGTCATCATGGGGTACTCCATGCCGCCGCCCTCGATACCGCCGCCCTCGACCGACGTCATGTGCGGCCACGGGTATGGCAGACCGGTCCAGCGGGAGAGGAAGGTGATGCTGTGGGCGGCGAACTCCGACTCCCGTGCCCAGAGCGGGGCGGAGGCACGCCAGAACGAGTTGATCAGCGTGTAGTCGATGATCCCATCGCCGTCTCTGTCGTCCACCGGCGTGCGCAGCGCATCCCACTGCGACTCGCGCATCGCGCTCCAGGCGACGTCGCGCACCGTGTCGGCGTGGAATCGCCAGCTCAGGTACCCGTCGTCGGAGCTCAGGGTGACCGTGCCCGCCTCGATGTCCGACTGGCTGATGACGTGCACCACCTCGTCGCTCGTGTGGGCCGCGCGGTAGCGCGCCAGCACCGCCGGATTCAGGCACTCCTCCGGGTTGAGAAGCTCGCCGGTCCCCATGACGACCCAGCCGGCGGGCGCCTCCACGGTCACGTCGTAGCTGCCGTAGCCGAAGTAGAACTCGGCGTTCCCGAGGAACTGGTCGACCTGCCAGCCGACCACGTCGTCAAACACGGCCATCACCGGGTACCAGTAGGCGAGGTGGAAGAGGTTGTCGGCGTTCCAGCCCATGCGGCCGCTGGGCGCGCCGCGCTGCGGCACCGTCAGTGCCCAGTCGATCTCGATATCCACCGACTCCCCGGCCGGTACGGGGCTCGGCAACAGGATCGGCATGGTCGTACCTTCGAACCCGTAGCCGGCGCCTTCGCCGCGCCTCCTGATCTCGGGCAGCGGTTCGCCGCGTACCGCGACGCGGCTCACCTCGACGCCGTCGGTCACCTCGGCTCGCCGGTTACGGATCGCGCCCTCTTTGTGGACGTTGAGCGGCAGGTGGAACACCACGACCGGCATCGGGTCGGGTGAGTTGTTGTGGTAGACGATACGGGCGCTGCCCTCGACTCGCTTCGCGGCGGGCAGCAGGCGCGCGCGCAGGGTGTAGTCCGTCCACTGCTGCCAGTAGTTCGGCCCCGGCTGGCCGGTGCTCGTACGGGTTCCTCTCTCGATGGCCCGCTGGAACCGCGCCGACGGGATCACGGGGTAGGGTATCGGCCGCTCGGTCTGCTGCGCTGGTAGCGGGGCCGCCGCGCTCAGGGAGATGAGTACCAGACAGGTGATGAGGCGATTGACGGGTCGCATGGTCGCCGGTCCTCCGTGGCTGAGTTGTTGGAGGAGACTAATCTTCGGCGAAACCGCGTCTGTGGCTAGGGGGGGTGTGTGTGTGAATCAGGCGCCGTGCCGCTCGACGGCACGGCGGATCTCGGAGAGGTCGTCGAGGCAGCTGGCGGCCAGCTCGGCTCGGGTCCAGGGGCAGCGGACCTTGTCGCCCAGATCGTAGCAGGGGATCGCCCACAGCTCGGGATCGCCGACCTCGAGGTCGAGGTCGAGATCGCCGACGTCGGCCTTGCGATCGATCTCGCCGAGGACGTAGTGGCCGACGATGGCCTGGCCGTCGACGCCGGAGATCGTCGCGCCCGGCGCCCGTGGTCCGTGGCCACTACGCACTTCCCACTTCGGACCGATGCGCGTGTAGGCGATGCCCCACTCGCCCACGTAGGTGGGCCGGTGAATCGAGTAGGCCGCGACCCAGGCGCGCTTGATGCGCGCCGCTTTGTCCCGGGCGCCCAGCTCGTCCCCCTCGGCCAGGAACGCCGCCTTGACCTCCGCCTCGATGGTGAAGCTCCAGTAAGGCAGGTAGAGGATCGGCTGGCGCACCCCGCTGGGCGGCACCACGTAGTACGACGGCCGCTCGATCAGACCGCCCGTCTCGATCTCCCAGGCACGACCGCACTGCGGACAGCGGAAGGCGACATCGTGGGAGGCGGCCGGCAACTCCGCCCGGCACGCCTTGCAGCGCAGCACGACGACCCGCGGGCCAGTCGGCTCAGCTCTCACCGCGCTCGAACCTCGGTATGGCCCCTGCCTCCGGCCAGCTGCGGATCCGCCAGTCGGGGCGATTGGAGCGGAACAGCGCTGTGACGGTGCCGACGATGCCGACCACGAACAGGAAGACCGGGTCGATGATGGCTTCGCCGAGCAGCGCGGCGTGTAACGCTTGGCCGAGCCCCAGCGCGCCGGGCACGGCGAGCGCCGCCCAGGCGAGGCCGGGGATGCGGAAGGTCTCGGGCAAGCGCCAGGCGATGATGTTGCCGCTCACACCATCGACGACGATCTCGTAGCTGCCCGCCTCGGCCTGGACCGGGATCGACCAGAAGGGGAAGAAGAGGGTGCGCCCGGAGGCGGCGACGATCTCGGTGTCCTTTTTGGCGAACCGCTCCTGGGCCGTCGCGTCGGGCGACCGCTCCTCGGCATAGACGGTGGCGCGGCGCTGTGCCTCGACCAGCTCGAACGAGCGTAGTGGTGCGATCCGACGCGCCGCACGGGCGTCGAACATGGCGAGGTCCCAGGGCGCCCGCGCAGCCGGCGTCATGTGCTCGACGTCGGCCACCATTACCTTGGTATCCTCCTTCTGGGTGTACTCGTAGGTGGGCTCGACCACCGTGCCACCCGATGAAGGGTCGTAACGTTCCTTGTAGACGCGATGCCGCTCCGGCACCCGGCGCTCGAAGACGCCGACCC
>JASFTY010000268.1:0-5580 GCA_050050535.1 Gemmatimonadales bacterium
GGGCGACGAGATCGTCCAGCAGCTATACGAGTTCGAGGATAAGGGCGGGCGCAGGGTCGCGCTGCGGCCGGAGATGACGCCGACCTTGGCGCGCATGGTCGGCGCCCGGGCGCCCTCACTGCGCAAACCGATCCGCTGGTTCTCGATGCCGCAGCTCTTCCGCTACGAGCGCAAACAGCGCGGTCGTCTGCGGGAGCACTTCCAGCTCAACCTGGACATCCTCGGCGAAGAGGACGTCCTGGCTGACGCCGAACTGCTCGCGGCTGCGATCGACATCGTGCGGGCAACCGGCCTCGATTCGACCCAGGTGAGGGCGCGGGTCTCGGATCGGCGCGTGCTGGCAGCGATCTTTCTGCACCTCGGCGTCCCGGAGCCGAAGCTCGAGTCGGTCTACGGGGTCGTCGACAAGCTGGATCGCGAACCTCGCGCGCGGCTCGAGGCCAAGCTCGCGGAGCACGGACTCGGGCCGCAGACGATCGCCGGGGTGTTCGACGCTACGCAGCTGCGGGGCATCGATGAGCTCGAGGCCCGCTTCGGTGACGTCCCGAGCGTAGCCGGGTGCGTTGCCGAGCTCTCCACCTATATCGAGCACCTCGAGGACCTCGGCGTCATCGAGTTCGTCGACGTCGATCTGTCGGTGGTTCGCGGGCTCGCCTACTACACAGGCATCGTGTTCGAGTTGTGGGACGCCGGTCGGCAGCTGCGGGCGATCTGCGGCGGCGGCCGCTACGACGACCTCCTGCAGCTGATCGCCGGCGTCGACATGCCGGCACTCGGGTTCGGGATGGGCGACGTCGTGCTCACCGAGCTCCTGCGAGAGCACGGGTCGCTACCCGAGCCCGGTCGCGCGCTCGATTGCTTCGTCGCCTGGCTCGGCGCTGACGGCCGCCGCCAGGCGCTGCGCGCCGCGCGAGCCATCAGGTCGGCCGGCCTGTCGGCGATCTTCGAGTTCCGCGACCGCCGGCTCGGCAACCAACTGAAGACCGCCGACCAGCTCGGCGCCCGCCGTGCGGTGATCATCGGGCCTCGAGAGATCGAGGCGACGGCGGCACGCGTGCGCGACATGTCGACGGGCGACGAGCAGGTCGTTCCCTTCGACGAGCTGGGCCCGAGATTGGCCGCGGAGCTGGATAATGGCTAGACGCGAGTGGCAAGCGGCGCGCCGCGCCGGCCGTAGGCCGAGCGTGCGCGAGCGCTGGGAGGCGGCAGCGCCGGACGAAGATGCGGCGCTGGAGGCGATGACCAATACGCTGGTCGAGCGAGTTCTCGGGCCCGCCTGGGAGCGCCTCGGCCCGTTGAGCGCCGGCGCCGTTGCCGGCAGCGCGGCGATCGTCGGCGCGAGGGGCCTCCTGCGCCGCCTCTTCGGCCGGCGCTATGGACGGATCATCTGTTGGGTGGGTGCCGCCGCGCTGGTGCCGGTCGCCCTCTGGCTGCTGGCTGGGAACGAGCGAGCGGACGACTCGGAGCCGCAGGCCGGCGAGGACGGCACCGGGCCGCCTGATAGAGGACAAGAGAGAGCCGATGGCTGAAGACAAGGCACTGACCCCGCGGAGTCAGGATTTCTCCGCCTGGTACAACGGAGTCGTTCAGCGGGCCGAGCTGGCAGACTACTCGCCGGTGCGCGGCTGTATGGTGATCCGCCCGCACGGCTACGCAATCTGGGAGCTCATGCAGCAGGCGTTGGACGGGATGTTCAAGGCGACCGGTCACCAGAACGCCTACTTCCCGCTCTTCCTGCCCGAGAGCTTCCTGAAGAAGGAGGCCGAGCACGTCGAGGGTTTCGCGCCGGAGATCGCCCTCGTCACACACGGGGGCGGCAAGCAGCTCGAAGAGCCGCTGGTCGTGCGCCCGACGTCGGAAGCGATCATCTGGCCGATCATGGCCGATTGGATCCATAGCTACCGTGACCTGCCGATGTTGATCAACCAGTGGGCGAACATCGTGCGCTGGGAGATGCGGACCCGGCCGTTCCTGCGGACCCTCGAGTTCCTTTGGCAGGAGGGGCATACCGCCCACGCCAGTTGGGAAGATGCGCAGCGCGAGACGCTGCTGATCCTCGGGCTATACCGGCAGTTCATGGAGGAATGGATGGCCATGCCCCCGGTGACCGGGATCAAGACGGAGTGGGACAAGTTCGCCGGCGCCGAACGGACCTACGCCTGCGAGGCGCTGATGCAGGACAACTGGGCGCTGCAGGCGGGCACATCGCACAACCTGGGCCAGAACTTCGCCCGCGCCTTCGACGTGAAGTACCAGACGGAAGACGGCGAGCACGAGTATGTCTGGAGCACGTCGTGGGGCGTGTCGACGCGCCTGGTCGGCGGCCTGGTCATGACGCACAGCGACGACACGGGCCTCGTCCTGCCGCCGAAGCTGGCCCCGATCCAGGTGGTCATCGTGCCGATCTGGAAATCGGACGACGAGAAGACGCGCGTCCTCGAGGCCGGCGCGCGCCTGGCGAAGAGCCTCGACGGCAGCGTGCGCGTCAAGTTCGACGATCGCGACACGTTGAATCCCGGCGCCAAGTACTACGAGTGGGAAGGGAAGGGGGTACCGGTCCGCATCGAGATCGGGCCCAAGGATCTTCAGAAAGAGCAGGTCATGGCGGTGCTGCGCGTCGCCCGGGACCCGAAGGCCAGGAAGATCGCGATTCCCGACGGCGAGGTAGCCGCCCGGGTCGCCGCACTGCTCGAGGCTATGCAGGCCGAGCTGCTCGATGCGGCGCTGCGGCGACGCGAGGAACACTCCTATCGTGGCGTGACCGCCTACCAGGAGTTCAAGAGAATCATCTCTGCTACCGGCGGATTCATCTACACCGGCTATTGCGGCGCCGAGCAGTGCGAGCAGAAGGTCAAAGATGATACCAAGGCCACCGTCCGGCTGATTCCCGATGAGGACTTCGCCAGCGATGATGTGCCGGATACCTGCATCTGTGGCGGACCGGCTGAATGTGAAGTGGTGTGGGCAAGGGCGTACTGATCGGTAAGCAGTAGGCGGTGAGCGGTAGGCGGTCAACTTGGGAATTGGCCAATTACCTCTCACCCTCACCGCCCACTGCCCACTGCCCACTGCCCACTGCCCACCGCTCACCTCCATGAGCGAAGGGACGGAATGCTCAGCACCAGCGTACCGAAAGACAGAATCCTGATCCTGGACTACGGCTCGCAGTACACCCAGCTCATCGCTCGGCGTATCCGCGAGGAGCGGGTCTATTGCGAGATCCACCCGCCGACCCAGCCGACGGCGTGGCTCCGCGAGTGGGGGCCCAGCGGCGTCGTCCTGTCGGGCGGCCCGGCCAGCGTGTACGGCGATGATGTGCCGACGGCGGACGACGAGTTGCTCGAGCTCGGCGTGCCGGTGCTCGGTATCTGCTACGGGATGCAGCTCATCGCACAGCTCGCCGGTGGCCGGGTCGCTAGCGCGCGGGCCCGGGAGTACGGTCGCGCGGAGCTCGAGGTCGTCGAGCCGAACGACCTGTTCGACGGGTTCGAGCGCGGCGAGCGCTCGACCGTCTGGATGAGTCACGGTGACCGTGTCGACGCGCCGCCGCCGGGCTTCGAGGTGCTGGCGGCGACGGGCACGGTCCCGGTGGCGGCCTTCCGCGCGCTGGACCGTCCGATATTCGGTGTGCAGTTCCATCCCGAGGTCGCCCACACGGCGCGCGGCGGCGAGATCATCTCGAACTTCCTCTTCCGGGTCTGTGGTTGCGAGCCGAGCTGGACGGCGGGCTCGTTCATCGAGAATCAGGTCGAAGGGATCCGCGACCAGGTCGGCGATCGCGGACACGTCATCTCGGGCCTGTCGGGCGGCGTCGACTCGTCGGTGGCCACCGCACTCGTCCATCGCGCGGTCGGCGACAGGCTGACCTGCATCTTCGTCGATACCGGGCTGCTGCGCAAAGGTGAGCGAGACTGGGTCGCCCGCACGTTCCGCCAGCACCTGGGCATCGATCTGCGGGTAGTCGATGTGTCCGACACGTTCATCGGCCGGCTGGCCGGTGTCGAGGACCCCGAGGAGAAGCGTCGTATCATTGGCCACACGTTCATCGAGGCGTTCGAGGAGGAGGCCCGCTCGATCGGCTCCCACGTCGGCTTCCTCGTCCAGGGCACGCTGTATCCCGACGTCATCGAGTCGCTCTCGGTGCGCGGGCCGTCCGACACGATCAAGACCCACCACAATGTCGGCGGCCTGCCCGAGACGCTGCCGTTCGAGTTGATCGAGCCGCTGCGTGAGCTGTTCAAGGACGAAGTCCGCCAGGTCGGGCGCGAGCTCGGACTGCCCGAGGAACTGGTCGGCCGCCATCCGTTCCCGGGCCCCGGACTCGCCGTTCGCATCATCGGCGAAGTCACCCGCGAGCGGCTCGCCGTGCTGCGCGAGTCGGATGCGATCTACCTGGAGGAGATCCGCGCCGCCGGCCTCTACGACGAGATCTGGCAGGCGTTCGCCGTCCTGCTGCCCGTGCACTCGGTCGGCGTCATGGGCGACGGGCGCACCTATGAGAACGTCATCGCGCTGCGCGCGGTGACCAGTCGCGACGGCATGACCGCCGACTGGTACCCGTTCCCTCACGAGGTGTTGGGCCGCATCGCCACGCGCATCATCAACGAGGTCGCCGGCATCAATCGCGTCTGCTACGACGTGAGCTCGAAGCCGCCGGCGACGATCGAGTGGGAGTGAACGTGGCTGCCATCGCGCTCGCCGAGCTCGTCGCCTACCTCGACGACTACCTCGACCTCGCGGGCGTCCCCGACTACCCCGACGCCTGGAACGGGCTGCAGGTGGAGAACAGCGGGACGGTCCGCAAGATCGCCGCCTGCACCGACGCCTGTCAGGCGACGGTCGAGGCCGCCGCCGAGCGCGACGCCGATCTGCTGCTCGTCCACCATGGCCTCTTCTGGGGCAGAGGTGTCACGCCGCTTACCGATCGCAGCTATCGCCGCGTGCGGCGGCTGATCACAGCCGATATCGCCCTTTACTCGGCGCACCTGCCCCTCGACGCGCATCCCGAGGTCGGCAACAACATCGAGCTGGCGCGCGGGATCGGACTGGACCTCGGCGGCCGCTTCGGCGAGTACGAGGGTCACGCCATCGGATTCTGGGGCGGGCTGCAGGTGACTCGCAGCGAGCTGGGCACGCGGCTCGAGAAGCTGCTGGGGGCGGAGCCCTTCCTGATCCCTGCCGGGCCTGAAGACGTGCGCCGAGTCGGGGTAGTGACGGGGGGAGGCGGTTCGATGATCTCGCAGGCGCGCGACGCCGGCCTCGACACGTTTGTCACCGGCGAAGGGCCGCATCACAGCTACTTCGATGCGCAGGAGTGGGAGCTCAACGTCTTCTACGCCGGGCACTACGCGACGGAGACGCTGGGCGTCAAGGCGCTCGCCCACCACCTGTCAGAGAAGTACGGGCTGGATTGGGAGTTCATCGACAATCCTACAGGGCTTTGAGGGCGGAGCGGGCGATCCGAACTCGGCCCTCACGCCGGCGGCCTTATCGAGCCACCGGCCCGAGATAGCGGTCCAGCCAGGCCAGGGTCTCCCTGATGTACTCATCACGCGGCGGGACGTGGTCGGTGTCGTAGAG
>JASFTY010000269.1:0-5578 GCA_050050535.1 Gemmatimonadales bacterium
TCACCGCCGAGGGTCACCAGGTGGGGACGCCGGTCTACATGGCGCCGGAACAGGTCGACGGGTCGGCGACTCCGAGGAGCGACCTCTACGTCGCCGGCATGATCATCTACGAGGCGCTCACCGGGAGGCGCTGGTCGATCGCCACGCCCGTCGACCGGGCCGACTGGTCCGGCGTGCCGAGCCGGCTGGTGCCCGTCCTGCGCCGCGCCCTCGCCCTGGCGCCCGACGACCGCTGGGACGATGCGGCCGCGTTCGGCGAGGCGCTGACCCGGCCGGCCGTCGCGCGAACGGGTCTCCGCAAGTACGCGCCGCTGGCGGCGCCGCTGGTCATCATCGCGGCGATCGTCGCGTACGTCCTGGTGCGGGCCGTGCCATCAGCGGCTGTCCGGGATCTCGCGGTTCTGCCCGTACAGATAGTCGGCACCGTCAGCGTTGTGGGTTGGGAGGGCATAGGGGGGGCGGATATCGCCAATCTGGTGACGAGCGAGATCAGGAGCGTACCGGGCGTCAGCGTGGTGCCCTGGGTCGTGGCCGATGAGTGGTGGGGGGCCGCAACAGGTGACACCGTACCGCCGGAAGCGCGTGCTGCCGCCGAGCTCGACGCCCGGCTGGCAGCGCATACTACCCTGTCCGCCTATGGCGACTCGGTCGAGGTCGAGCTCGAAATCTACGATCAGGACGGCGACCCGCTTCCCGGCCCCATCACGATAGGGATCGCACAGGCGCGGCCGCTCGAGGTGAGCAAACGGATCGCGCTGGAGCTGGTCAAGCTCGTGCCCGGCATAGACCTCGGCGAGGGCATGCGCTTCACCACGAATCTCGACGCCCTACGCCAGTATCTCCATGCTGAACAGAATTTCCAGCGGGGCCGGATGGCCCCGGCGGTCGAGTTCTACGAGATGGCGGTCACCTACGACTCGACCTTCGCGACCGCGTGGTGGCGTCTGGCGAACGCGCACCGCTGGCTGGGAGAGCGTGGGCCGTACGAGAAGGACTACCAGGAGCTGTTCAACCGCTACGCGTCCGACCTCGGCGTGTTGGACGGCATGTTGATGGCCGCGCAGCTCACGCCGGCTGGGCCGGAGCGTCTGCGCGGGTACCGTGAGACTCACGACAGCTTCCCACTCGAGTACTTCGCTGCCTTCCTCCACGGCGAGGAGCTGTTCAATCGTGGACCGCTGTGGGGCGAGTCGCTGGCGAGCGCGATTACGGAATTGGAGGATGCGGTCCGGCTCAATCCGCTGTGGGCGTTGAGCTATTTGCACTTGATCTGGGCCAACATCCGGCTTGGTCGTGAGGACGAAGCGCGACGCTACCTCGAGCAGGGCCGCACGTACGCTCGCGACCCGGAGGCATGGAGCTATCCGCCGCGACTGTTCGAGCAGGGGATATCCGAGCGTTTCGGATCGCGAGGCGAGATCGATGAGGGGCGCGGCCGTCTGTTTCAAGACCCGGAGTTCGGTCAGCCCTATTGGATAGCGATCTTCGCGCGACTGGCAGGGGCCTTCGATGTGCCGCGAACCCAGGTGGAGTTGGGCAACTGGCTGACCGCGCAGGAGGTTGTGCCGCGCGCGCTCCGGGTGGACGGGCACCTGGCCGCAGGTCTCGGTCTTGTGGGTTTGGGTCGTATGAGAGAGGCGCTGGCTCGATTCGACGCGGCGGCGGAGCATCTGGGCACGCCCGAGGCTCGACTACACGCGGCGGAATGGCGGGTCCTCCCCCTCGTAGCCGGCCTTGTTGTGATTGAACCGGCTGAGCGTGAGCGCGGGAGGGAGGTCCTCGAGTCTCTGGTCGGGCGGGATCCGTTGGGTGTTCGCGCGTCCTGGGCCCTCGCACTCGACGCCTACGCCGTCGGTGAAACGAGTAGGGCGCGCCGTTGGAGCGATTCCGTCGTGGCAGCTCCTGCCGAGAGCGGGGCAGAGCAGCTGGGTGAGATTCTTCGTTCAATTGAGTTGGCGGAGCAGGGACAGCTCGAGGCCGCGATCGAGCGCTCTGAGAGATTGCTGGCGGTGCAGACGCCGACGGTACTGCTCCACGGCGCTCCGTCGCCGGAGCGCTTGCTGAGCGATCCCTTCGCGCGCTCTCTCTTGCACATCAAGCGCGGACAGTGGTTCTTAACGCAGGGGGACGAGGAGGCGGCGGAGCGCGAGTACCTTTGGTACGAGGCCGTGGATGTACTGGGGCTCCCGCGCCTCGAGCTGCCGCAACCGGGCGAGATCGATTGGGCGCTGGGCAACTGGGGACGCTTTTTGCGCGGCTCGGTGACGCCGGATCGCGAGCGGGCCTGCAGGCTTCTGCGTCACACGCTCGAGAGCTGGAGCGAGGCCGATCCCGGGTTTGAGGAAGAGGTCGCGTCGGTCCGTAGCGTGGAGTCGCAAAGGTGTCGGTGATGTCCGTCTCAGCCGGTCGTGCAGGCGACTGGGAGATAGCGTGGCGGCGGCCGCCGGCCCGCGGAATCATCTTCTTCGTCGTCGGCTACGCGCTGGTCGACCTGCTGCCGGTCATCCTGCCGGCGACGCCGGTGTTCAACGGTCTGGCGGTCAAGGACCTGGCCGACGCGCTGCTGATCTTCTTCCTCGTCGTCCTCTACGTCGAGCTGGGGCTGCGGGCCAAGATCTTCAGGAGCCTGCGGCTGCGGGCCGCATACATCTTCGCGCTGCTGCTCATGGTGCAAGGGCACGCCGTTCACTTCGCTGCCAACGCGATCACCGGGGTGAGCGCGGACAGCGACGCCGGTTGGGCGCTGGCCGACTTCCTGGACGAGCACTGGGGTCACGTCGAGCTGCACGTCGCGTTCATCGCTCTGGCCGCCATCTTCATCTTCTGCGGCCGGTCGGCCGACGCCGCGGGTAACGAGCCGGTGCTCTCGCGGACCGAGAAGGCGGGGCTGTGGCTGGCGAGCCTGGCGTACGGGGTCCTGCTGGCCGGCGACGCGGTGGAGGGGCAGACGGTACCGCTGATGCTGCCCTGCGCGATCGTGCTGTGCGTCTGGGGGTTCTGGCCGTTCATGAGGGGCTGGGGTAACTCGGTGGGGCCGGCCCGAATCTCGCTCTATCGGCGGTTCTTCGCGACCAGCTTTGGGATCACGGTTATCGCGCTGGTGGCGTACCGGCTGATCACCGGCGGGTTTCCGGAGCTGAGCGCGCTAGCTATTGCGGGGTTACCGAGATGATCGCGTGCCGAGTCCTGGGTCCGGTCGAAGTCGCTGTGGGCGGCGGCCCGGCGCCGACCGAGCTGCTGTGGCGGAAGAACCTGGCGCTAGTGGTCTATCTAGCGCGATCGCCGAAGCGAACGCGCTCGCGCGATCATCTCGTGGGGCTGTTGTGGGGCGAGAAGCCGGAGTCGGCGGCGCGGCACTCGCTGAACGAAGCGATCCGCGTGCTGCGCAAGCACGTCGGCGCCGAGGGGCTGGAGAGCGAGGGCGGCCAGGTCAGGATGTCGCCCGGCGCGGCGGACATCGATGCGGACCGGCTGGACGAGCTGATCGAGGATCAGGACTGGCGCGGCGCGGCGCAGCTGGTCGCCGGCGAGTTCATGGAGGGGTTCAGCGTGCCGGGCTGCTCCGAGTTCGAGGACTGGCTGTATGCCGAGCGGACGGCGTTGCGCGGTCGCTCGGTGGAGGCGCTGGTCAACCTGGCGGAGCAGCTGACCGACAGCGGCGAGCTGCGCGAGGCGGCGTCGGTGGCGCAGCGGGCGCTGGCGCTGGACGCGATGTCGGAGCTGGCGGCTGCCGCGGCGATGCGGGCCACGGCCCTCGCCGGCGACCGCGCCGCCGCGCTGGCGCTCTACGACGCGTTCGTCACGCGGCTCGCTGAGGAGATCGGGATCGAGCCGGACGAGGAGCTGCAGGCGCTGGCCGAGCGGGTGCGCCGCGAGCGGACCTGGAAGCTGCCCGAGGCGGTAGCCGGGCGCGAGGAGGCGGGCGGCGAGTCGCGGCGTGCGCCGCTGGTGGGTCGCGAGCGCGAGCTGGCCCAGCTGCTCGACGCCTGGACCGCCTGCAGGGAAGGCGAGCGGGCGGCGCTCGGCGTGATCGAGGGCGACCCGGGCACCGGCAGGACGCGGTTGGCCGAGGAGCTGCTGGCCCGTGCCCGGCTGAACGGCGCGGCTGCCGCCACGGCGCGGGCCGTGGAGGCGGACGCCGGCGAAGCATGGAGCGGAGTCCTGGCGCTGGCCCGCGGGCTCGACCTCGATGCGCCCGGGCTGGCCGATGCTCCGCCAGCGGCGATCGCCACGCTGGCCGCGCGGCTGCCCGAGTGGGCCGAGCGGTTCGGCGCGACGGACGGCGACGCCGAGCTGACGCCCGGCCGCGCGCTGGCCGACGTGCTGCGCGCGGTCGCCGACGCAGGGCCCGTCTTCCTGTTCGTCGACGACGCCCACTGGCTCGACCGCGACTCGCTGCTCGGGCTGGGCGCGCTGCTCCGCGACCTGGAACGGGCGCCGCTCTTTCTGCTCGTCGCCGCCGCCTCCTACCCGGAACGCAGCGAGCTGGAAGAGCTGCGCGCCCACATCGGTCGCGAGTTGCAGGGCGTCGCCCTGCGCCTGGGCCCACTCTCCGTCGAGGCACTGCGCGGGCTGGCCCGCTGGGCGCTCCCGGCATACGACGAGGTGTCGCTCGATCGCGTCGCGCGGCGCGTCGCTACCGATTCCGCCGGCCTGCCGCTGCTCGCCGTCGAGCTGCTCCACGCCGTTGCCCTTGGCCTCGACCTGGGCGCCGCCGCCGGCGCCTGGCCCGAGCCGCTCAAGACGCTCGACCAGACGCTGCCCGGCGAGCTGCCCGACGCCGTGGCCGCGGCGGTGCGCGTCGGCTATCGCCGACTCTCGCACGACGCGCAGGCGGTGCTCGCCGCCGCCTCGGTCCTCGGCGACCGGCTGGACCTGAGAACCCTGCAACGCGCCACCGGGCTGGAGCTCGAGGGCTTGACCGCAGCGCTCGACGAGCTCGAATGGCAGCGCTGGCTCACCGCCGACTCGCGGGGCTACTCGTTCGTCGCCCGCATCGTCCGCGAGGTCGTCGCCCGAGATATGTTGACCGAAGGGCAGCGGCGGAGGATCCTGGAATCGGTAGGCGGTGAGCGGTAGGCGGTAGGCGGTGGGCGGTACGGCAGTGGCGACAGAGAAGCTGAGTACTGCCGCACCGCCGCACTGCCTACCGCCCACTGGATCACGGGACCCTCAACCCCTCGGGCGGTGTAACTCAGGCAGCCCCGATAGCGGAGCCGGGAGCACGGCACAGGTCCCGGCGCGTATCCCAACAGCAGTAGCGAACCGAATCCGATCTGAGGATGGACTGGAGTCCTGCAGACCCCGAGCAGCACCCGCCTGTGGAGGGCGGCCTCCCGGCGCCCGAGGACACGCCGATCCTCGTCGTTGACGATGAGCCGTCGGTGCTGGCCTTCCTGGAGAAGACGCTGGGCGACGAGGGCTATCCCATCGAGTCGTTCGATTCGGCGGGGGCGGCGCTGGAGCGGATCAGCGCGGCCAGCGCGGCGCTGATGATCTCGGACATCCTGATGCCGGACATGGACGGCATGGAGCTGATCCGCCACGCGCTGGAGGAAGATCCCAGCCTGGCGATCAT
>JASFTY010000270.1:0-5575 GCA_050050535.1 Gemmatimonadales bacterium
GTCCGCGCCGGTGGCGGCCTGCTCGCCACCCTGGCGGCGGTGGTCCTGCCGGTCCAGCTCGGCTGGGAGAAGGTCGTGCCCGACGAGGCCACCGATGCGCCCTGGTCGGAGGAGCCCGACGACGAGTTGGCGGGGAGCTTCAGCGCCGCGCCGCGGGTCCGCGGACTGCAGAGCTTCCGGGGCCACCCGCTGTTCGAGGGGCTGGGCAGCGGCTGCTACACCTGGGCGCCGCGCCGCGGCGAGCGACTCGTCCGCTACGGGTACACCGGCGATCGATGGCCCGGGCAAGGCCGCGTCGTCGCCGTGCAGAAAGCCTACGTCAATGTGAATCCCGGGCGTCGGTTGGCCTGGGAATACCCGGTGGGCGACGGCTGGGCGGTCTGCATCGGTGCCTACGTCTACTTCACGGCGCCCGATCGCCGCTACGAGCCGCAGCGCGACCGGCTGCTACGCAACGCGTTCGACCGGATCGCCTCCAACGGGCAGCGCGTGCGGCTCATCGGCGGCGTCTGGCGGCAGCCGGCCACCGGCGTGGAGCTGGACGAGCGGGTGCTGCTGCCGCCTCAGATCGGGCGTGACGGCGATCGGGCGTTCGAGACGGGCGACGATCTCCGGCTCGAGCGAGCGCCGACGGAGGCGGAGTACACGCTCGCCGGGACGAGGGCGCTGCTGGTCGGGCGCGAGCGGGGCGGCCACGAAGAGGTTTGGTTCCATCCGGTACGGGCGGTGCGCTCCTGGAGCCTGCGGGCCGGTTCGGGGAATCTTGGTGACACGGCGCGTAGCAACGACAGCAACAACATTGTTGCCACGCACTTCCGCGTCGTGCCCGGCGTGATCGAACGGCGCCTCGAGATCGACGGACGCGCCGTCGTCGAACGTACGACGGTGGCGCCGGACGCACCTGGCGTGCTGGTGGAGCTGCGACCCGCCGGCCCGGGCGGCGAGCCTCTCGGTCTGGCCTGGACGCTGGAGACCGACCTGCGGCTGAGCTGGCCCTATCCGTCGAGCGCTACGGGCCGGCTGAGATACAACAAGGAGGCCGATGCCCTGGGCCTGGAGACGGAGACCGGCGAGTGGCTGGGCGTCCGCATCGACCCGGGGCCGAGACAGCTCCTCGTGGAAAACCACTCCACCAACGACCGCTCCTGCTGCCGGATCGGAGCCGAGCTCGAGCTGACCGGTCCCACGCGCATCCTGCTGCTGGGCGCCTGTCGTGAGGAGAAGCCGCCGAGTGAGGTCGATCCAGGTGAGTGGGCTGAGCGCCGGGCGGCGGAGCGGCGACGGCAGCGCGAGCAGGGCTTCGTCCTCGAGGCCGACGACCCGGCGCTCGCCGAGGCCGTCGAATGGGCGAAGTGGCGGCTCTCCACCTACCGGGTCCACGTCCCGGAGCTCGGGACCTCGCTGGTCGCCGGCTACAGCCGCTCGCGCCCCGACGAGTTCGGCGACGGCCGGCCGGGCTACGCCTGGTTCTTCGGCCGCGACGCCTGCTGGACGGCCCTAGCCTGCCTGGCCGTCGGTCAGCACGATTCGGCCCGCCAGGTGCTCGAGTTTCTTGGCCGTCACCAGGACGTGACCGGCAAGATTCTCCACGAATGCACGACCAGCGGGGTCGTGCACTACGACGCCGCCGACTCCTCGCCGCTCTACCTGCTGCTCGCCGCGCGCTACCTGGCGGCTACCGGCGATGTCGAGACGTTGCGGCACGAGTGGCCGCGCATTCGAAGCGCGTACACGTTTTGCCTGTCCACCGACACGGACGGCGACGGACTGATCGAGAACACGAACGTCGGCCACGGTTGGGTCGAGTTCGGGCGGTTGGGCGGTCACCACGTGTCGCTCTACCTGGCGGGCGTCTGGGTCGCGGCGCTCGGCGAGCTGGAGGTTGCCGCCCGGGCGCTCGGCGAGCTGGAGCTGGCTGAAGAGCTCGCCTATCACGCGGCCGCCGCGCGCGCCAGCCTCGAGCTCTCGTTCTTCGATCCGCTCGAGGCCCGCTACGCCAACGGCCGGCGGCCCGACGGGTCGCTCGACATGGCGGAGACGGTCATGACGGCGGTGCCGCTAGCGCTGGGTGCCGTGCGGCCGGAGCGCTGCGCGCGGTGGCTCGACCGTGTGGCGAGCGAGGACTTCACGGCGCTCTGGGGCGTGCGTCTGGTCCCACGCTCAGACCCGGAGTACGACCCCGCCGGCTATCATGCCGGCGCCGCCTGGCCGCTCTACAGCGGCTGGGTGAGCCTGGCCGAGTTCCGGGCCGGGCGCAGCGCGGCCGCGCGCCGCCATTGGGAGGCGGCTCTGCGTCTCTACCGGGCGGCCTCGCTCGGGGCCTGGCCCGAAGTGATCCACGGCGATGAGGCGCGCAGCATCGGCGTGACCTCGGACCAGGCGTGGTCCACCGCCGCCGCGCTGTTCCCACTACTCGAGCTCGGCCGAGACTCGCGGGAGTCGGGCGGGTCGTGGTAGCTTGAACCAGTGAGAAAGCACGAGATTCGGGAGAAGTTCAGAGAGCTCGCCGTCTGGCGGCGAGGGGATGAGCGAGCGCCCCACAAGCCTCTCCTGTTGTTACTCGCCTTCGGTGAATACAGGCGAGGAGCGAATCGCCTCCTGCCGTTTGCCGATCTCGATCCTGTCCTGCGTAAGCTACTCGAGGAGTTCGGGCCACCACGCAAGTCTCACCACCCGGAGTATCCATTCTGGCATCTGCAGAGCGATGGTGTGTGGCAGCTCGAGACTGCCGGCCCACCGATGATTCGGGAGACTAGGTCAAACCCACCGAAGTCGGAGCTGATCAAGCTGAAGGCCGCCGGCGGCTTGACCGAGGGACTCCACAACGCTCTGATCGCTGACCCGGCGTTGCTCTCGGAAATCGCGAGGGATCTGTTGGAGGAGCATTTCCCAGCAACTCTGCACGACGACATCCTGGAAGCGGTGGGCCTCGATCTCGAACTGGCCGGCCCGGGGAGGGCGAAGCGGGATCCCCGGTTCCGGGACGACGTGATCATGTCGTACGAGTACCGTTGTGCGGTGTGCGGGTTCGACATGCGGCTGGGCGATGCTCTGGTAGCGTTGGAAGCGGCCCACATTCGCTGGCACCAGGCCGGCGGCCCATCGACCGTCGACAACGGGCTCGCCCTATGCTCCATGCATCACAAGCTATTCGACCGTGGGGCATTCACCGTGTCCACCCGTCACCAAGTCGAGGTGTCGCAGCTGGTGAACGGTAGCACCGGCGTCGAGGAGTGGCTGCTGTCGTTCCACGGTGGACCGGTCCGGGTCCCGGACCGTCCGGACAGAGTCCCGAACTTGAGATATCTGAAGTGGCACCGGGGGGAAGTCTTCAGACAGCCCGCCCGGCATCTGGAGAACTGAGACGTTCGGCCGCGCTTCGGGCCCGGCATAGGCACCGCGATCATCGCGGCCTGGGTCGCAGGTGAACGAGCTCGACTCAGCTTCAACGCTCCCCATCACCATCCATCGCCATCGCCATCGCCATCCCCATCGACGTCGTGGCGGGCCGCGATAACGATGGCGATGGGGATGGGGAGGTAGGGGGCGAGGAAGAGCTACTCCCAGCGGACGCGGTAGCGGCAGACATCACCGCCCAGGGCGCGGCACTCTTCCTCCACGACCTCGACGCGCGTCGCGCCGCACATCTCAAGCGCACGCTTGTACCAACCGACAACGGTCAGGCAGTCGGGCGCCGAGAAGGTCTCGGCGTCGTAGGTCGTGAGGTAGCCCTCGCCCTCGCCGGTCTTCTCCCAGGTGCGCCGGCCCGTCTGATAGTACAGCTCGTAGATCTGCGGTGCCTTCCTGAGGAATGCTTCGGGATCGCCGGGCGTCAGGAAGCTGGCGTGGAGCGTCGTCAGGTTCTTGTTCGCCGAGGCGACGCCCAGCTGCTCGAAGAAGCGCGGATCACCCTCGCCGCAGACCTCCACGATCGCTGCGTCCAGTCGCTTGCCGACCTCGAAGGGCAGCCACGTCGACGGCACCATCTTCTTCAGCGCCGCCTGGTCCTCGGCGCCCAGGCTCGCCATCACCTCCCGCACCTGATCCTCACCGAAGTGCTCCCTAACGAAGTCGAGTCGTGACTGTAGGACCGAGCCTTTGACCTTTTGCATGTCTCCTATGCTACGCCGCGGGCCGGGCGCGGCAAGAGCGCGGAGTGTTTCAGATCGAAACGCGGTGAGCCGCGCAGCGTCTCCCACGGACACACCTACCACTAACGGGTCCCGGGTGTAAGCTGCTGTCAGGAGTGAACTTACGGGCCTCGGCAGCCGCCCGCCGACCGGAACCCTTCTTGCACCTCTGGCCGCCGAGGGACCGAGGACGACTACACCCCACTTTCAGGAGGTATCCGATGACCCGTCTAGGTGACTTCGCGAGACTGATGGCGCTGGGCGCCGTGTTCGGCGCGCTGGGCTGCGGCGGGGCTGCCAGGGTGGCGGAGTTGTACGAGGAGGCTCCGGTGGGCAGCGAGATGATCGTCGAGCGAAGCGACGGCGATCGTCCCGACTGGATCACCGAACCGCCCGACGACGATGACGGGATGAAGTACTTCTCCGGCGGCGAGGAAGGGTACAGCGACTACGCCGTGGGGCTGCGGATGGCGAAGGCGGAGGCTTGGCAGGAGCTGGGCGAGAGCGTGCTCGGCATCTGGAGCTCGCTGCTCCAGGCCAGTGAGGTCGGCAGCAAGGACCGGCTCCAGCAATACGCGCGCAACTTCCAGGAGCTGGCGGTCAAGGAGATCACGCTCAGCGGCACGGAAGTGGAGGAGCGCTACTACGAGAAGGTCGCGGTGAAGACGACGTACGGTGTCGATTACCACTACAACGCCTTCGTGCTGCTCAGAGTCCCGGAGCAGGAGTACCAGATGGCTCAGCTTCGGGCGCTGGAGCAGCTGCGGAACCGGGCGAAGCAGGAGCGGGACACCGACGCCGAGGAGTTCATCGACGAAGCGATTCAACGGCTGAACGAGATTCAAGGGTGAACCGTCGGGCGTTAGCCCTGGCGGGTACGCTCGTAGTCGGAGCCTGTGGTGGTGGCGCGGTGCTGGAGCGGACGGCTCCCGGGCGGCCCGCCTGGGTCGAGGTGACGCCTGCCGCGCGCGACTCGCTCTACTTCGTCGGCATCTGCTCCGACCTTCCTAGCTATCAGGAAGCGTTGCGATGCGCGCGCGGCGAGGCGCTGACGGACGTCGCCGCCTGGGTCGGCGCCCGGTTCTCGTCCTACGTCTACGACTATCAGACGAACGGGTCACGGTCGGCCGGTACGGCGATGTACCTCGACGCGGATCTGTTCCTGACGGATCTGCGGCGCAGCGACACCTATCACGAGGTGAGAGAGACGGAGTACGGCACGCGGTCGTACTACGTGAGCGTGTTGTTGGCCTATCCACGCAGCGCGGCGGAGCTGGAGCGAGGCCGTGTCGAGGAGACGACGTTCAGGGCGGAACGCTTGTTGGATCAAGCGCTGGAGCGGGTGCCCGGAGTCGCGGCCGAGGGCCGTTGGGGCGCAGCGATGGAGATCATCCTGGCCACCGCAGGCGAGGTTGCGGTGCCGCGGAACCTTCACCGCACCGGGC
>JASFTY010000271.1:0-5569 GCA_050050535.1 Gemmatimonadales bacterium
GGAACGAGCCGGGCGTCCGCTGACCGCCCGCGGGACGCGCGCTTCCCGATCGTGGGAACGGTGGAAGGCCCGGGCCGGACCAAGTCTTGAGCGGCCGCGCACTATCGATTATCGTTGGACGCTCGATTCTCAGCTCATACCCCAACCATAGGAGCGCCAAACATGCTCGCCAAGGTAATCCGTGTCGCTCTGCCGTCCCTCCTGCTGACTCTCGCGCTCGCCCCCGCGGCCGCCGGCCAGTCGGGGGCGGACGTGCTCGAGACCGCCATGGCGCGGTTCGAGGACCGCATGTCCGGGATCGACAACTACACCATCGTGATGGACGTGATGGGGTTCGAGGTCACGAACTACTTCGAGAAAGAGATGGTCGACGGCCGTCCGACTTTCGTCCTCAGGAACAGCAGCGGCGTCGAAGGGCAGGATGCCGGGCTGTTCTATAACGGCTTCACGCAGGTGGTCGATCGGGCGACCCTCGAGGGCAGGCAGGACGTCGACGGACACGACTGCTTTGTCGTTGTCGTCGACGACTTCAGCGGCATCGATTTCGACCCCGAAACGCCTGACGACCAAGAAGACTTCGAGCCCAGAAAGGGCACGTTCCTCCTCGACACCGACGACTACCTGATCCGTAGAGTGGAGATGGAAGGCGAGGTCCAGCAGGACGACCAGTGGCAGCCGATGACCATGCAGATCGACTTCAAGGATTATCGCGACGTCGACGGCATGCTCCACCCGTTCTTGCTCGAGATGTCCGTCACCGGCCTGGACAACACGATGAGCGAGGAGGAGATGCAGGAGGCCCGCGAGTCGCTGGAAGAGATGAGGCAACAGATGGAACAGATGCCCGCCGCTCAGCGCGCCGCCATGGAGCGGATGATGAAACCGCGCATGGAAGAGATGGAGCGCATGCTGGCCTCGGGCAGCATGCAGGTGACGACCCGCGTGAAGGAGCTCAAGGTCAACACCGGCCCTTCCAGCTGACCGCGAGTCCGGGATTGGATCGATCGGTAATCCCGCCACCACTGCCGAGCCGGCGTTGCAACCGCAGGCCACCAGCGACGGGCGCCCGTCGCTGGTGACCGCGCCGCTGGAGCCCCAGTTGCCCGAGATCGACGACGCCCCGGCCCCCGTCAACCGCTTCGCCTTCGGCGACCCCGGGCCCTCGGGGTTCCGTTTTTAACAATAATTGATACAATTAAGGCGTGCGATGGCCCCGCCGCGTCCATGCTCTGCGAGGCGAATCCATGACCGTTAGGCGAGTGAAGCGGAGCCGACTCCACCGGGCCGTGACCCCCCGCGGGACGTGGGGATGTCCCCTGACGAAGAGCCGCACCAACTGGTGCTACCGCCTGTGCGTTCCGGTCAACGGGCTGGGGGCCTGCGGGCGGATCGCACCCCACACTCTCAGGGGTCGCACCGACCTGGCCATCGAGAGACAGCTGATGCGGCGAAGCGGCTAACCCGCTTGCACAAAGAGATATGAGGAACGCCCTGCAGTTCGATCCGAGCTGCGGGGCGATTGTTTGCCGGCGAGTGGAAGCCGGCGGGGTGGCGCGGCGGCGCTGCTGTGACTGCGAGCCTTGCGGACGACCTCGAGTCCTATTATCGAGGATCGATACGCGCAACCCGAGTTCCCCAACTATGAGGACCCGACCATGTCGCCAGGGATCTCGCGTACCCTGACCTTGTGCACCGTCTTGGCGATTGCCGGTTCCGCGTCGCCGCGCCCGACCGTGGCCCAACAGCCGACGTCGGAGAGGGGAGCGGCGAGGGCGCACGAGGTCGGCCTCTACGTGGGCGGCCTCTATACTCAGGACGAGCTGCCGCTCAACGCCGGGCTCGACACCGGCTTCCGTTACGCGTACCGGATCTCCGATAACATCCGGTTGGGGGTCGAGACCGGGCTGACGCTCACCGACGAGGCCGAGAACGAAGGGCTGCTCGGCCACGCTCAGCTGCAAGCGCGCTGGCACCCGTTCGGCGCCACGCGGCGCGTCGATCCGTTTCTGCTGGTCGGCGCGGGCGCCGCCGGTTACAACACGCTGGGCACCAGCGAGAGCAGCCCGGTCCTCGTATTCGGGCTCGGCGTCGAGCTGAACTGGCTGAACGAGGTCGGGTTCCGTCTCGATGCGGCGGACTTCTGGCTGACCGACATGCTGGGTGAATCGTCCCACAACTTTCGGGTGAACTGGGGACCGATCTTCCGGTTCTGACTGGACGCCGGAGCTGTGGGTAGTGCATCGCCATGTCTCGAGTGAATCCAGGCCGGATCGTCTACGCGCCTTTGCTATTGTGGGCATGCCTATCGGACGGGAGCGGAGCTGTGCAGCAGGAGCATGCCGTCTTTTCTGAGAGCCCGCGCGCGGTGATCGAGACGCTGAGCGCGGTACTGGTGGAGCGCGGCGAGCTGGCGGCGGCCGCGGCTCGCGAGGTCGGGGAGAGCGCGGTCGCTGCGTTCGAGTCGGACAGCGCGGCGGAGCTTTCCAGCGAGTCGAGGGAGCTGGCCCGCGCCGAGCTCGAGTCGCTGGTCCGGGAGGACGCCCGCCGATTCGTGGGCGACGGCGGCGGCAGGTACGTCGTGAGCATCGCCATCGAAGCGGCCGACGGCGGCACCCGGGTCACGGTCACGCCGACCCTCGTCGCCTACGTCCCGGGCATGGAGGACCCGCTGGGCGGCCGACCGCTACCTTCCAACGGGACGCTGGAACGAGCGATCCTCGCTGCGGTCGGCGAGCGGCTGCGCTAGACCGGAAGCAGCGGCGGCAGATAACATGCCATGTCAGGCGATGTGAACGACGTCCACTACGTCTGTCTCTCCGACCTCCATCTCGGTGAGCCGGACAGTATCCTCACGCCCCTAGAGTCGAGGGGCCACAAAGTCGACCCTTCCCGGGTGGGGCCCGTGCTGGAACAGCTGGTCGCGTGCCTCGAGCACGTCGTCGAGCGCAATCGCGGCGACCGGCGCCCGGTCCTCATCCTCAACGGCGACGCGCTCGAGCTCGCCTTCGGGACCTTCAGCCAGGCGCTCACCAACTTCCAGCGGCTCGCCGGGTTGCTGCTGGAGCGCGAGCTGTTCGAGACGCTGGTCTACATACCCGGCAACCACGACCACCACATCTGGGAGGTCGCCCGCGAGACACAGTACGGAGACACGCTCGGCGACCGGCGCTCACACGACGGCGGCCTGCCACCGTTGAGGCACGTGACTTCGCTCAGCCTCGAGCAGGGTGTCCCCGCCTTCTTGTTGAACAAGATCATCGAGCAGGTCCATCCGCAGCACCGCTCCGACGGGCGCGAGCACCAGGTCCGCGTCGTCTACCCGAACCTGGCTCTGCTCGACGAGGCGGGGGACCGCTGTGTGCTCTTCCACCACGGCCACTACGTTGAGCCGCTCTACCACTTCTTCAGCAAGCTAAGGCGCTGGTTGTTCCCCGATCGACCGCAGCCGCAGAGCATCGACGAGATCGAGGAGGAGAACTTCGCCTGGATCGAGTTCGTCTGGTCGCTGCTCGGCCGCTCGGGCGGCGCCGGCGCCGACATGCGCCTGCTCTACAGGATGTTCCGGACACCCGACGAATACGAGGCCTTCGTCGACGCGCTGGCCGGGCGCTCCGCCGCCGTAGTCGACCTGCCGTGGATTCCGGGCGACAAGCTGGAGCGCCTGGCGCTCAGGAAGCTCTTCACCTGGGTGGGCCCCAGGCTCGCGGGCGAGCGCTCGCAGCGCCGGGTCGTCGAGTCGCCGGAGCTGCGCAGCGGCATCGAGGCCTACCTGTTCGGACCCGTGCAACGGCAGTTGCGCGACGAGCTGGGCTATGTGCCCGACGACCTGACCTTCGTGTTCGGACACACGCACAAGCCGTTCGAGGACGTGCTCGACGGTTCGTCCGGCGGCGGCCGCGTCGACGTCTTCAATACCGGCGGTTGGCCCATCGACTCGATAGAGCCCAGCGACGCGATGGGCGCCTCGATACTCTTCTTGAACGAGCGGCTCGACGTCGCCTGTCTGCGCGTCTTCAACGACGGAGCAGAGGGAGGGGAGGTCACGCTGGACCTGCGCCGGCCCGCAGGCACCGCCGACGACGGTGGGTTCTGCGAGTCCGTCGGGTCCCGCGTGAGGGACCTTGCATCCGCCGGTGTACTGGCCGAGCCCTGGTTGGAGCTCGAGGCACGCATACGCGAAGCGATCGTGCGCCGGCGGCGCGAACTCGAGGAGGAGCCGCGATGAGACCGCTCGCCGAGTTGGATCCGCAGAGCTGCCGGGCACTGGTCGGCGTCGCCTTCGACATAGATGACACCGTCACGCGGGGCGGGCGCCTCGAGCTGCCCGCCTTTCAGGCGATGCACGAGCTGGCCGGGTCCGGACTGCATCTGATAGCCGTGACGGGGCGACCGCTGGGCTGGGCCGACGTCGTCGCCGTCCACTGGCCCGTCGTTGCCGCGGTCGGCGAAAACGGTGCCGGCTGGGTCTGGCGCGACGGCGAGATCCCGCGCGAGGGTTACTTCGAGCCCAAGCAGAGGCGGGCCACCTATCCGGATCTGTTCGACCGCGTTCGCCGCCGCGTCGCCCGCGAGCTGCCGCACGTCAGGGCGGCCGTCGATCAGCGGGCGCGCCGCTGCGACCTCGCCTTCGATGTCGGCGAAACGGTGCGACTGCCCGCGGCGGATGTGGATGCGGTGGTAAGGCTCGTCGAGGCGGAGGGCGCGCGGAGCGCCGTCTCCAGCGTCCACGCCCACGTCATACCCGGCGACTGGGACAAGGCACGTGGGATCGCGCGCGCGGTGCGCGACGCGCTGGGCCCCGAGACCGACCTGGACAAAGAGCGCTGGCTGTTCATCGGCGACAGCGCCAACGACGCCCCCGCCTTCGACTACTTCCCGCTGAGCGTCGGTGTGAGCAACGTCCGCGATTACCTGGCGCGTCTGCCGACGCCGCCCCGGTTCGTCACGGATGCCGACAGGGGCAAGGGCTTTGCCGAGTTGGCGAGGCATCTCCTGGGGGTACGAGGATGAGACGAATGAACTGCCTGGCTGTCGCTCTGACGCTGGCCGCCGCAACCTACGGTCCCGGGACCGCGTCCGCCCAGCGACCGCTCCCCGATGCGCCCGACTCCCTCGCCGCCGAGTTCCAGACCGCGATCCGCGTCGCCGCCTGGGAGGCCGCGGCGCGCCGCATGCACCCCGAGGCGCTCGAGCGCATCCGCCAGCGGATCGACATCCTGGTGGACGCCGACACGACCGGCAAGGTCATCGCAGCGATCTTCGGTAGCATGAGCGAGGCCCAGTATCACGAGCTATCCGCGGCCGACGTCTTCGTCGCCGTCATGCTGGCGATGAACCGCCATATCCGCGGAGTCCTCTATTTCATCGTCATCGAGGATATCGAGATACTCGGGACCGTCGAGGAGCCACCGGAAACGGCGCACGTCGTCTATCGCAGCAGCGCCCAGCTCAGCGGCGCCGTGCCCGAGGTGCGGGTGATGACCCTGAAGCGGACCGACGAGGGCTGGCGGGTCCTCAAGACCCAGGAGCTCGAGACCATCCGCGAGGCGGCGCGCGGGTTCCTCATGCG
>JASFTY010000272.1:0-5563 GCA_050050535.1 Gemmatimonadales bacterium
CGCCCTGGAACAGGTGCTGGCCTTTCTAGCCGCTCGGCCCCCAGGGGTCGAGCTGGTCCTGACGGGGCGGCGAGCGCCAGCGGAGCTGATGGCGGAAGCGGACCTGGTGACGGAGATGAAGGAGGTGAAGCACTACTATAGCCGTGGCGTCGTATCTCGCGATGGGATAGAGCGGTAAGCCATCTACCTCATACGTTTTGTAGCAGGGCCTGAAAGCGCGGGTGCTCGCGCAGCGACGCGAGGTCCGGGTCTTGCTCGATCCAGCCGCGGTTCCCGAAGCCGACCTGGATGGCATCCTCGAGACAGTCGATAGCCTTCTCCGTTTCACCTTCCAGGGCGTACAAACAGGCGACGTTGTACCGGACGCCTGCATCCTCCGGGTCGATCGCCAGCGCCTGCTCTGCCCAATGAAGCCCTTCCTCGGGCTGACCGAGGCGACAGAGGGATACGGCACGCATCGTAGCGGCACGCGGATCGTCTGGATTGAGCTCCATGTGGGTCTCAGCGACCTGCAGTGCATGGCGATAGCGGGCCTCGGCCTCAGCCTGGTTACCGAGCGCCTCGTACGACTGGGCGGCGAAGAAGACCGCCTGGTAATCCTCGCGGACCTGAGCAGCTTCGTCGAACAGACGCGCTGCCTGGGCCAGCCTACCCTGCTGGAAGCAAGCCCGCGCGTAGAAGTAGCGCGCCTCGTAGAGCTTGGGATCGAGCTTCATGGCGGTCTGGAATTCTTGCTCGGCCTCGTCGAATTGTTTCAGCATGGAGAGGGCGAAACCGCGGGCGGCATGCGCGTCGGCGAGTTCGGCATCGAGCTGGAGAGCCTTGATGCTCGCCTCGTCGGCCTGCTCCAGATTGCCCTCGGCGGTCGGGTAATACATGTGGATGAGCGCGCTGGCGTTGGCGACGCCGGCGTAGGCGAGGGCGTACTCGGGGTCAACCTCGATGGCGCGCCGGAACATCTCTCTGGCGAACTCGAGGCTCTTCTTGCGCGATTGGTGTAGGAACTGGCGGCCGCGCAGATAGTACTCGTAGGCTCTGACGTTGGAGGTCGGCAACTTGGCGAGGGCTCGCCGTTCGCCCTCACGCAAGAAGAGGCGGAGCGCCCGTACGACGTTTTCCGCGATTTCGTCCTCTATGGCGAAGACGTCCTGCATTGCGCGGTCGAAGCGCTCCGACCAGAGGTGGAAGCCGCCGGCGACGTCTACGAGCTGAGTCGTGACGCGAAGCCTGTCTCCCGCCACCTGCACGCTCCCCTCCAGGACCGCCTCGACATCGAGCTCGCGGCCGATCTTCCGTACATCCTCGCTCTTGCCCTTGTAGGCGAAAGCGGACGTCCGTGACACCACGCTGAGGCCTTCTACGCGGGTCAGAGCGTTGATGATCTCCTCGGTGATGCCGTCACTCAGGTACTCGTTGTCGGGGCTGCTGCCGAAATTGGCAAAGGGCAGGACAACGATGGACTTGCGGCCATCCTTGGCCTTCCGGTGTGACGCCGCCGTAGCGACCCGGCCCCCACTCGCCCAGGCCCCCAAGATCACAAGCGGCAGACACAGGAGCAGACCACCAACCACGTAGTCGGTCACCGGGAGACCCCACTCGAAGCGCCGCATCGCCCAATCCGTGAACTCCAGTAGACCCCACCCGGCGGCGAGGTAGACCCCGACGAACTGGGGGATCCTTCTTCGAATGAGTTCCCGGATCAGCTTTCCCGACATTCCCTCCTCCTCCTCCTCGTCTTTGGACACAATATATCCGCGCGGTCCGGGAATTTCAGCCTCGGTCAGGTACCGCCCGCACGAGGGGGGCGGGGGCCAAAGCCCCTTTTCGCCGGTGCCCCCCTCTTATATCGTGAGGGCATTCCGCGAGCGATGGGCGCCGCAGCGGTGCCCGATTCTACAGAGGACCGCCAGCGTGCGAGGGGAGTGGAATGGCTAGGAAGTACGTGTCGAACAAGGACGAGTCGGTGAGGATCTTCAGGAGCGACATCCTGGAGTGGTTCACTTACGTGCACCCCATCGTTCCTCACCTGATCTACCTACCGATCATCGCCCTGACGGTCTACCTGGGCTATGCGGCCGGCGTGTCCCCGGGCCGGCTCGCCCTCCTGTTCCTTGCAGGGTTGGCGCTCTGGACTCTGGCAGAGTACCTGGTTCACCGATTCGTCTTTCACGCCACCCCCGAGTTGGAGGAGGAGGTACACCAGATAGTGAGTGGACTCGAGCCCGGCGAGGCGGCGCTGCCCGAGCTGCCGGGCTTGCGTCAGCGGCACTACTTTCTGGCCCACGGGGTGCATCACGACTTCCCAAACGACTCGAAGCGCCTCGTTATGCCGCCCTCGGTGAGTATCCCGCTGGCCGTGCTGTTCTTCGCCGTCTTCCGGCTGGCGTTCGGACCCGGCACGGGACCCGCACTGTTCGGCGGCTTCACTCTCGGGTACTTGATCTACGACACGATCCACTACGCGGTGCACCATTTCTCGCTGCACGGCCGCCTGATGCTTTATCTGAAGAAGAAGCACTTCCGCCACCACTACCAGAACTCACGGCGTGACTTCGGGGTGAGCACTCCTCTGTGGGATTGGATCCTGCGGACCGCATGAGCAGGTCGGCGGACGACGGGAATGGAGACCGGCTAGCGTTTGCCCGACTATTCTGGCGCTCCGTGTTCCGAGGCCCGGTCTACCCCCGGGATGACCGGGAACGGAAATGGGTCGTACTGAACAACCTGATCCTGCATTTCAGGCCGGTTCGGCTGCCCGCCAGCAGTCTGAGGTACACTCATACCTTCGGCCTGGGCGGGATGTCGCTGGTGCTTTTCCTGCTGCTCGCCGCGACAGGCGTCCTGCTGATGTTCGTCTACGAGCCGTCTCCCGAGCGGGCCTACGATTCCATCTTGGCACTGCAACGCGAGGTCTTCTTCGGGAAACTGGTGCGAAACATACATCACTGGAGCGCCAACCTCCTCATCGCGATCGTCTTCCTGCACCTGTTGCGCGTGTATTTCACCGGAGGCTTTCACGGACCGCGTCAGTTCAACTGGGTCATCGGGCTGGCGCTATTGTTTTGCGTTCTCGTATCCAACTTCACCGGCTATTTGCTGCCCTGGGACCAGCTCTCTTACTGGGCAGTCACGATCTGTACCGGGATGATCGGCTATGTGCCGTTGGTCGGCGATCGGCTGCAGAGCGTGATCCGGGGTGGCGGCGAGATCGGGTCGGCGACCCTGATCAACTTCTACACGCTCCACACCACGGTCGTACCGGTGGCCCTGATCATTCTGATGGCCTGGCACTTCTGGCGCGTGCGCAAGGCGCGCGGCGTCGTGATCCCGCGCGCGCCGGGTGAAGAGCCGGAGGAGAAGCCCGAGTCGGTCCTCGCGCTCCCCAATCTGCTGATGCGCGAGTTCGCCGTCGCTCTGATCCTGGTCGCGTTCGTGATGGTCTTCTCGGTCTTCGTAGATGCCCCTCTCGATGATGCTGCCAACCCCGGGATGAGCCCGAACCCTGCCAAGGCTCCGTGGTACTTCGTCGGCTTCCAAGAGCTGCTGTTCCATTTCCACGGGCTGTTTGCCCTGTTGATCATCCCGCTGCTCGTCGCCGCGGGGCTCGTGCTCATACCGTACCTGAGGTACGATCGCCAGGCGCCCGGTGTCTGGTTCGCCTCTCTGAAGGGGAGACGACTGGCGGTGGCTGCGGCGCTCACCGCTCTATTGCTCACGCCGTTATGGATCGTGCTCGACGAATACGTGATCGACTACGCGGCCTGGCTCTCGGGCCTAGCGCCGGCGATCCGGGAGGGTGCCCTGCCGTTTACCGTGCTGCTGGCGGGATTCGTCGGCCTCTACGTGGCCGCCAAACGCAGGTTCGCCGCATCGCGGACCGAGGCCGTCCAGGCGGCGTTCATCCTCGTGATCGTTGCGTTTGCAGTCTTGACGATCACCGGCGTCTGGTTCCGCGGAGCGGGCATGGCGCTGGTCTGGCCCTGGAACCTCTAAGTAACGAAGGATGTCGCAACGGAACCTGCAAGAAGAAGCCCGCCAGCCTGAAGACGCCGCAGGGTCGTCCTCGCGGCGCAGCTTCCTGTGGAAGATATGGTTGGCGCTAGGCGGCCTGGCCCTCCTAGAGTACCTCTGGCTGGCCGCCGACTTCCTGCGGCCCCGCAGCGGTGGAGCCGCCGAAGATGCCGAGTCGATCATCGTCGCGGGGCCGGTCGAACGCTTCAGCCCCGGCTCGGTCACCGCGTTCCCGGCTGGGAAATTCTACTTGGCGCGACTGGAGAACGGTGGGTTTCTCGCTCTCTCGCGCGAATGCACGCATTTGGGCTGCACCGTTCCTTGGCTCGAGGACGAGACCCGTTTCGTCTGTCCCTGTCACTCGTCGGCCTACGACATGAGGGGCGACGTGTTGAGCCCGCCGGCCCCACGGGCGCTGGATCACTACGCCGTACGCATAGAGAACGGGATAGTGAAGGTCGACGTCAGTCGGCGGTTGCAGCGTAGATCGTTCGATTATGACCAGGTTGTGCAACCGTGAGGTTGTCATTGACCGGTCACCGACTACCGGTCGCCGGCCACCAATCGCCGGGCCGCTGAGAGCAGGAGGAGCCAACGGTCGTCGATGAATCCTGACAGCCTGCACCGGTGGAGACTCGCGGGGATCATCGCGTCGGCGGTGATCGTCCTGACGGTGCCGGTCTACGCGCTGAAGGAGAGCAGGGCGCGGGCCGTCCCCCGGGCGCTCGATGCCGGCGCGGCGACCTTCGTGGGCCGAAAGAGCTGCGTCTCGTGCCACGCGGCGGCCGATAGCGCCTGGCGCGGCTCCGATCACGACAATTCGATGGCGCCGGCCAGCGCGAGCACGGTTCTGGGCGACTTCGACGATGCCGTCTTCGAATACGGGTCGATCAGCGCCCGCTTCTATCGCAGGGATGGCAGATACTTCGTCCACACCCAGGGCCCCCACGGCGAGCCGGACGAGTTCGAGATCACCCATACGTTCGGGGTCGAGCCGCTCCAACAGTACTTGATCCCGTTCCCCGGCGGTCGGCTCCAGTCACTCACCATCGCCTGGAATGTCGAGCGGGGCGAGTGGTTCTATCTCTATCCGGGCCAGGAGATCCCGTACGACGACTGGCTGCACTGGACGCGGGGCGGCCAGAACTGGAACGGCATGTGCGCCGAATGTCATTCTACGAATCTCAGGAAGGACTACGACCCGACGACGAAGACGTTCGCGACGACCTGGTCGGAGATCGACGTGAGCTGTGAGGCTTGTCACGGCCCGGGCTCACGACACGTCGAGTGGGCGGAGATCCCGCCGATGGCGCGGCCCCAGCCGGCCAACTACGAGCTGTTGATCGTGACGGGCGGCGCGAGCTCGAGGCAGCAGGTGGAGCTGTGCGCACCCTGCCATTCGCGGCGCACGGAGCTGGGTGACTACGATCATACACGAATTGACATTCTGGACAATCAGGTCCCCGCCGTTCTGGAGGAAGGTCTGTACTTCGCCGACGGCCAAATCCTCGATGAGGTGTACGTCTACGGCTCGTTCGTCCAGAGCAAGATG
>JASFTY010000273.1:0-5559 GCA_050050535.1 Gemmatimonadales bacterium
AACCCTTCTTGCGAAAGTCCTCGCTCTTCGGATCGACTTCGGCATCACACAGCCAGTACTCGCCGGCCTCGTCGACGTACACCTTGATCGGACGCGTGCCGGGCTTCAGGATGCCCTTACCGATATGCAGCTTCGCGGTGCTCTCCTCCATCGTCTCTCTCCTTGGCTCCTGTTCAGGGTTCAACGGGATCGTCGCTTGTGTTGAGCGCCCACAAATAACGCAGGCTGAGTGGACTCGGCAAGTGCAATATAGGGGACGTCCACCATTTGTCAAGTACACAGGCTGGACAAGCGCCTGACACCTCTCCTCACCCCCAGCTCTTCTTGACAGGGTGCCCTGCCACGCATCTACTATGCGTTCGAGTAACCGCGCTTCGTGCAAGTATGCGTCAGGGCAGCGGGGCCCCCGGTGGCCCTGGGGGTTGCACCAAAACGGGCAGGGGGTGAGATGAACGAGACGATCCGCTTCACACTGAACGGCAGGCCGGTGGAGCTGGAGACCGACGGTGATCGGACTCTGCTCTGGGTGCTGCGCACCGATCTGGATCTGACGGGCACCAAGCACGGCTGCGGCGCCGGGCTGTGCGGCTCCTGCACGGTGATCGTCGACGGCCAGGCGGTTCGATCGTGTCTGAAGAGCCTGGGTGACGTGCAGGGGAAGGAAGTGACGACGATCGAGGGGCTGGCCCGGGATGGGGAGCTTCATCCGTTGCAGGAGGCGTTCCAGGAGGTGGGCGGCTTACAGTGCGGCTACTGTACGCCCGGGATGATCATGAATGCCTATGGCCTGTTGCTCGAGCATCCCCGGCCGACGCGCGCTGAGGTTGTCCGGGGCATGGAGCACAACCTCTGCCGCTGTTCCGCGTACACGAGGATCATCGAAGCGATCGAGACGGCGTCGGCCGAGCTGGGAGGCGGCCATGAGTGATACGACACGGATGGACCGGCGCGAGTTCGTGAAGCTGCTGGGCGGCGGCATCGTCGTGGTCGTGAACCTCGGGCCGCTCACGCTATTCGATTCGCTTGATCCTGACACACTGCAGCGCGGTTATCCCGAGGACATCAACGCCTATCTGCACATCGCTGAGGACGGGAGGGTGACCCTGTTCTCGGGCAAGATCGAGATGGGGCAGGGTGTAATGACGTCGCTCACGCAGATGGCGGCGGAAGAACTGCGCGTTTCGCTCGACACGATTCATATCGTCATGGGCGACACCGAGACCTGTCCGTGGGACATGGGCACGTTCGGCTCGCTGACGACCCGAATGTTCGGTCCGGCGGTTCGCGCCGCCGCCGCCCAGGCGCGCCTGGTTCTGACGGACCTGGCCGCCCAACGGTTGGGTGTGTCGCGCGACGCGCTGACGGTGGAGGACGGTGTGGTCTACGTGGAGGGCGACCGCAGCCGGCACGTATCCTACGGCGAGCTGGCCAGGGGCCAGGCGATCACCCATACGGTGGATGAGAAGGCGGTCCTGCGGTCGGTGGAGGAGTTCAGCGTGATGGGCACCTCTCCGACGCGGCTCGATGCGTACGAGAAAGTGACCGGGGCCGCGAAGTTCGCCGGCGACATTCGGCTTCCGGGGATGCTCTACGCTAGGATCCTGCGTCCTCCTGCGCACGGTGCTACGCTGAGGCGGCTCGACACCTCGGCGGCGGAGGCGATGCCGGGTGTCACCGTGGTGAGCCAGGAGGGGTTGGTGGCCGCCCTCGCCGCCGACCCGGAGACGGCGGCGAGGGCGCTCAGACGCGTGGAGGCCGAATTCGACGTGCCGACGCCCGCAGTTGAGACCGAGAGCATCTTCGAACACCTGGTAGAGGCGGCTCCGCCTGCCAATACGACCGAGCGGGAGGGCGACGTGGCGCTGGGCCGGGCCCGGTGTGCGCAGACGTTCGAGGCCACCTACTACAACAGCTACGTCGCCCACGCGCCCATCGAGCCCCACACGGCGTTGGCCCAGATCAAGGACGGCAAGGCGACCGTCTGGTCCTCTACCCAGGCGCCGTTCTCGCAGCAGCGGACGATCGCCGGGGCGATCGGGTTCCGGACCGAGGACGTCCGCGTGATCACCCCCTACGTCGGTGGCGGGTTCGGCGGCAAGGTGCCGGGTCAGCAGGCGGTCGAGGCGGCGCGCCTGGCAAAGATCACCGGTGCCCCCGTGCAGGTCGCCTGGACCCGGCAGGAGGAGTTCTTCTACGACACCTTCCGGCCGGCGGCCGTGATGAAGGTCAGCTCGGGGATCGACGGTGACGCGAAGATCAAGCTGTGGGACTACCAGGTCTACGGCGCCGGCTCACGCGGCTCCGATGTCTTCTACGATATCCCGAACCGCAGCGTGCGGGTCTACGGCGAGTGGGGTAGGGCGCCCGAGGGCATGCACCCGTTCGCGGTGGGGGCGTGGCGGGCGCCGGCGGCGAACAGCAACCGCTTCGCTGCCGAGCAGCAGATCGACATCATGGCCTCCGCGGCGGGCATCGACCCACTCGAGTTCAGACTGCGGAACACGACGGACGAGCGGATGCTGGCCGTGTTGAGGAAGGCGGCCGAGGTCTACGGCTGGGAACCCGCGGCGGCTCCGCGGGGGAGGGGCCGCGGCCGCGGACTGGCCTGCGGAATCGATGCCGAGACCTACGTAGCCCACATCGCCGACGTCACGGTGGACCTATCCAGGGGGCACGTGCAGGTGGAGCGGGTCGTCTGTGCCCAGGACATGGGGGTCGTCGTCAACCCGGACGGCGCCCGCATGCAGATGGAAGGGTGCATCGCCATGGGGCTGGGTTACGCGCTGGGCGAGGAGGTCCGCTTCCAGGGTGGAAGGATTCTCGACACGAACTTCGACACCTACATGTTGGCTCGGTTCTCCTGGATGCCCCGCATCGAAGCGGCCCTAGTCTCCAACGATAGCTTGCCGCCGAAGGGCGGGGGCGAGCCCGCGATCATCAACGTGGGGGCCGTCGTCGCGAACGCGATCTTCGACGCCACCGGCGCGCGGATCCACCACCTGCCGATGACCCCGGAGCGGGTTCTGGCGGCGATCGGCAGCGCCTGACAGCATCCGGTCACGACGCTTCGGGCCGCACGACCAGGAGTCGCCGCACGAGCAGTCCGGGGGAGCGGCATCGTAGCGCCGGAGCCCTCAAAGTCGCATCACTCGGCGCGCATCACCTCTACCGGATCGATGCGAACGGCGCGCAGCGCCGGCACGGCGCTGGCACTCACCGCCACCAAGACAAGGAAGAGCGCGGCTGCGACGAGGAACGTGGGGTCGAGTGCGCCGACGCCGTAGAGCAGGCTCCCGACCACATCGGAGGCGACGACGGCTCCGAGTAGCCCGATGGCGATCCCTACGACCGTCAGCCGCAGGCTCCGCCCCAGGACCAGCCCGACCACACCGGCGCGGCTGGCACCGAGCGCCACGCGCACCCCCATCTCGTGCGTGCGCTGCCGCACCAAGAAAGCCATCACGCCGTACGTGCCCGCGGCGACCAGGGCGAGCGCGATGAGCGCGAAGAGCCCGATCAGCTGCGTCGTGAGACGACGCTCGGTCGCCATGAGATCGTAGAGCTGCGCCGCGGTGAAGACCTGGGTGAGGGGCAGATGGGGATCGAGCTCCGCCAATAGCCGCCGCAGCTCGGGAATCAGGGCCATCGGCTCGCCGGCGGTACGTATGGCAATCCAGCGGTTCGGCGTGAACGGCGGGAAGAACGGGAGGTAGACCCCGGGCTCGATTCGCGACTCGAGACCATTCTGTCGGACGTCTTCTACGACCCCTACGACGGTGGCCTCGAACCAGGGTGTGGCGGAGTTGGCGCGGATCCTCTTTCCCACCGCATTCTCGCCCGGCCAGGACTGCTCGGCGAAGCGGCGATTCACCACGACACCCAGGTGCCCCTCCTCCGAGTCCTCTGACCGCAGGTCGCGCCCCCGAAGCAGGCCGATCCCCATCGCCTCGAGGTAGCCGGGAGAGGCACAGACCATGTTGACGTAGCCGCGATCGATTTCCGGATCGTAGTCCTGACCCTCCGCGAGAACCCCGGCGCTCCATCCACCCACCAGAGGAAGCCTTGTGGATACCCCAACGCTCTGTACGCCGGGTAGGGCCTGGAGCCGCTCGCGCAGCGGCTCTAGGAACGGGTCGGTCACGATCGTCTCCTCCCCGCGTTCTTGCGGGGCTAGGTAGCCCGCGACCAGCACCTGCCCCGGCTCGTGCAGCTCCCGCGAGCCGGTGGCCTGCCACAGACTACGTAGCATCAGTGCTGCTGCGTCGGCCAGTACGAAGGTGAGCGCGAACTGGGCGACGATCATCGCGCCGAGGAAGCGGGTTCGAGACCGCCCCGCCGTCAGCGTGCGGGCGCCTTCACGGAAGGCGCTGGTCAGATCGACCGCCGAGGTCGTGAGCGCTGGAAAGATCCCGAACAGAATCCCGGTGAAGAGAGCGAGACCGCAGGCGAAGACAACCACGAGGGTATCGATCCGTAGTTGATCGACGCGCGGTAGGGTGCCCGGCACGACCCCGCTCAGCGTCCCGATCCCCCACCAGGCGAGCAAGACACCTGCCGCGCCTCCCACCAGCGCGACCACCAGGCTCTCCGTCAGCATTTGGCGCAGCAGTCGGCGCCTGCCGGCACCCATCGATGCTCGCACGGCCATCTCGACGTTCCGCCCCGCGTTGCGGGCCATGAGGAGCCCGGCGACGTTCGTGCAGGCGATCAGCAGCACGACCCCGGTTACCCCCAACAGAATCCACAGGCGCGACGCCGAGTCGCCGAGTACGATGTCCCGGAGCGGGACGATTCGCGCGATCCGCTGGCCGTTCGTCTCCGGATAGGCCTCGGCAAGTCGAGCCGCGATGGTGTTCAGCTCCTCGTCAGCGCGCTGCACCGATACCCCTTCACGCAGCCGGCCGATCACTCTGAGGTAGTACGACCCTCGGTCCGTGGCCGTCACGCCCAGAGAGAGAGGGATGAGCAGGCCGGGTTCCGCCAGGCTCTGCCAACCCGGGAAGCGGAAGTCGCTCGGTAGGATCCCGATCACAGTCCAGCTCTCCCGGTTGATCAGAATTTCCCGACCGATCAAGTCCGGGGCCGCGCCGAACCGGCTTCTCCACAGCCCGTCGCTCACGATCACCACTCGAGCCACGGGATCTTCCGTCTCTTCTTCCGTGAACAGCCGACCCCGCGCCGCTGCGGTCCCCAGCGCACCCAGCACGCCCGCCGTGAGCCTGACGCCCATCACCCGCTCCGGGGTTGGGTCACCCGACAGGTTCACCGCCCCCATCTGGTAGACGCCCCACGCCTCGAACGACTCGCTCGCTTCCCGGAAGTCGAGCCAGTCTGCCCCCGACATCGGGTTGAAGCTGTACCCGATTTGCGGGGTCCAGACGGTCACCAAGCGGTCCGGCTGGGGGTAGGGGAACGGTCTCAGCACCACGTTGCGCAGCACGCTGAAGATGGCTGCGTTGGCCCCGATACCGAGGGCGAGCGTGATGACCGTCACGGCCGTGAAGCCGGGTCGCCTGACCAAGCCGCGGATCGTGTAGCGGAGGTCCTGAAGCAGGTCGT
>JASFTY010000274.1:0-5554 GCA_050050535.1 Gemmatimonadales bacterium
CTACGATTAGGAGCCTGGACCCTCCACGGCAATCCACACCGCCACCGAACCGGTCAGACTGACCGGACCAGCTCGGTACTAATGCCCCGGCCCGGCCCCGGACTGACGGCACGCAGTCTTCCGCTCAGCGGCTCGCTGAGAAACGTTGGGGGTACTCCACCAGGGACCTTCCTCAGCAACCTGTTGACGGAAATGAACCGGCCCCCGCCGAGCCAGACGAGGGCCGGATTGCCAGCAGACAAGTTTTCGCATCGATGGGAAAGAAGTAGCGCCACGGGCCCTGAGGTCGTACGGCGCTTCGCCTACCGCAGCACCCTCCCCAGCGCCGTGATCTGCACCGTGTCCGCTTCACCCGGCGACGAGAAGACCAGCGTCGCGTCCGCCGCCTCGCACGAGCCCCGCGTCGTCGGTAGGCCCCGCGAGTCGAAGCACAGCACCGCCCGGTCGCTCGACACCCCCACTCCCATGCTGTCCAGGTACTTCACCACGCCCACCGTGTCCTTCACGCCACCCGCCGACGCCGTGTCCACCTCCACCCAGAACCGCGCGTTCGACGCGTCGATGTGCAGCTCCGCCGTCCGCCCGTAGCGCACCGCCGCCGACCGCGCCAGCGTGTGCGTCGAGACGAACTCGTCCACCGCCGCCCGGCCCGCCGTACGCCGAAACGCCGTGCTCAACGTCGGTGAGGCCACCGCCACGATGATCCCGCTCAGGATCAGCACGATGATCAGCTCGATGATGGTGAACCCGTTACCTGGCTCGTGCGGGACGGTCCGGCGAGCGCTCTTACGCATGGGAGTCATCACGATCCTAGCGCAGCACTTCGCCGAAGCCGCGACTGCCCAACAACTGGACGCCGGCGGGCTCACCCGGCTCCTGGGCCTCAGACCAACGGTCGAATCCCGTACCGATCAGCGCCCGATCGATGGCGCAGGTGCTGTAGTGCACCAGCGGGTCGCCGTCGTTCATATCGAAGTCCATGTCGCTGTTGCAAATATCGAGGTTACGATACTTGGCGTCCACGAATATCGCGCCGTAGAAGTCGGAACTCTCCTCCGGCTCGATGCAGCCCTTGCCGAGCACCAGGCCATTCACCCGCTGGTTCCCCTCCCAGTCGAACTCGCTGCCCGATCCGGGGCCCAGCAGGTGCAGGACGAACACACCCTGCGCGTAGCCGTTCGTGAACGTCACGTCATCGCTGATCAACACCACCGGGAAGTAGTCGAAGCAGGGATGGTTGGGGTCGTCGGAACCCAGGTTCAGCGGGTCCGCCGTGTTGCAGACCAGCTCGCCCGTCATCGGGTCGACCCGCGTCGACGGCCGCGGGGTGAAAGTCCCGTCGTCGAATATCTTGGTCACCTTCGACGCCACGTCCGTCCAGGTGACTTCGTCGAACTCCTCGAAGTGGATGTCGCCCAGGGTCAAATCGCCCGCCAGCGGCGGCACGCCCTCGATCGTTGCGTTCGGATCGATCGTGATCTGCGTCGAGTCCCGCATCAGTAGGCCCGGCTTGTGGTGCAGCTCGTTGTGACAGTGGTCCTCCCAGCCCGGTGGATGGGCATCAAAGCCGCTCACCCTCGAGAAGTCGTCGATGTCCGCTTTGCCACGCATCGTCACCGCCGCCGTGCAGCACTCACCGAACCTCAGATGGTAGCCGTCGCTGCCGGGCCCCGCGGTCAGCATGTAGCTCAGCATCCGCTGCCCGCTCTGCGCCCCGGGACCCCGACCCTCCACCGTCAGCTCGTAGACCGGCTGCCCGCTATCGTGCCAGCGATGAACCACCGCCCGATACTCCGACCCACCCGTCAACGCCGTCCAGTCCAGCACCAGGCTGTCACCGGGCTCGATCGAGTCGACCTGCACCTGGAAGGCGCTGTCCCAGTTCGCGTACACTTGGTTGAGACCCGCCTCCGCCGCGTAGAACGCCGCGCTCCCTTCACGCATCGCTCGCGCCGACCGGTTCTCGTCCGATGACGTCAGCAGCATCGCCACCGCCATCGTGCTCATCACCAGGAGCCCGAACACGATCACCGGCAACACGAAGCCCCGGCGGTCCGCCATCTCCGACTGCATCCGTTCCCTGGACATCTTCGACTCGCTCATCGCCTCTCGCTTGTTTTCCTATCCACATCGCAGAGCTTCTGCACCACAAAGCACAGCGGCGGCGGGGCCCGCGGCACTCTCCGGGGCAAGAGCCGTGCCTCCGACGCTCGTGCGGCCTGACGACCTAACTCGTTGTCACAATTGTTGATAGAAGGACGGTGCCACAGCGCCGGCCATCGCGCGCGACGACGGCTCGGTCACTCTGACCGAAGTCGGCGCCTCCAAGCGTTGGAATCAGTGGGCCGGCCCACGCTTTCACGGCGCCCGCCGCCCTCCCGACCGCACCGCCCTAGCCCCGTACCGAGACCCTGACCGTGAGCGTGTCCTCTACCGCCGCCGGGCCCAGCTCGCGCCGGCGCGGCGCCTGCCCGTAGCTCTCGCCCCGGATGATGATGTCCACCATCCGTACCTGGGTCGGATCGGCGGTGACGTTGCCGGCCTGATCGTAGTATGCGAAGACGAGGCCGCTGTCGGTCGGGGACTCGAGCGGGCCGGTGAGCTGCTCCCAACCGGAAGCGGCGCCGATCCTGCGCCCCAGCCAGTAGCGGCCGTCGGTCTCCTGGTAGAGGCCGTATTGGGTCCTGCGGAACTCGCGCACCGGGGCCCCGAGCTGTATCCCGGTCAGCGTGACGCCGGTCGTATCCACTTCCACAACGATCTCCGGGTCCGCCGTCGTGCCGGTCCAGCCGCAGTCGGGCACCCCTCCGGCGGGTCCCGAGCTGTACACGGTGACGACGCCCGTCGTCACCCAGGAGTCGTCGTCGGGTCCGTCGCTGTTGGCGGAGAAGATCAGCAGGCTGTCGTTCGAGGTGGCCGAGAAGTCGCCACCCACCGCGTACAGCCCGTAGCGCGGCTCGGTGCCGTGGATCCCGCAGACGATGCCGCCCCCCAGGAGCGAGCGGAGGGTCACCGTGCTCGTCCCAATGGCGTAGATGTCGCCACTCGCCGGCGAGGTCTGCCGCAGCTCGAACGCCAGCAGGTTCGCCGCCGACCGCAGGCTCGTCCGCACGTCCTGCAGCTCGCGCTGCTTCACGAACAGCCGGTTCTGGCCGATCAGCAGCTGGTAGACCGCCGCCACCACGATGACGGCGACGACCAGGTAGACCAGTAGCTCCACGACCGAGAAGCCACCGCGGTCGAGGCGGCCGCCCCGTCCTCTGGAACAGATCGACATATCAGCTCGGATTCTAGTTCGGATTCGCCATGTAGGTCACCACGGTGTCTGTCACCGTCTGACCTCTGTGGTTCTCCCGCTCCAGCACCAGGGTGATCTGTTTGGGATCGTCACCGCTGACCGTCCACGACATCGGATAGCCCTGCACCGTGTCCGAGCCCGCGCTCACGCTATCGTAGCCCGCCGCTACCAGAGTCTCCAGCTGCTGCTGCACCGCCACCCAGCGGGCCATGTCCACCCGGCCCATGTAGACCTGCCGGGCCGCGACGCCGCCCGCCGCCGCCAGCCCCAGCAGCGCCAGCGTGAGGATGATCACCCCGATCAGCACCTCGATCAGGGAAACCCCATCCAACTCACGTATCCGCTTCGCCAATCGACTCATACACATCTCCGCCCTCCGATTGGCAAGCGCCGTGCCGGGGAGCGCTCCCCAACGTAACCCGTTACCCTGCAAACAAATAGGTGGATCGGTGCGGGCCTGGGGCCGGCGCCCGCACCCCGAAACCGGTCAAACTGACCGGAAATGCGCCCCCTCCGACTCTCCCTGTACCCCAGTCTAGCCCGTCTGCTCCACTGCCCGCTCGGCCGCCGCTACGCGCTCGACCTCGCGCCAGACGCGCAGCAGGTTGCCGCCCCACAGCTTGCCGATCTCTTCCTCGGTGTATCCACGGCGAACCAGCTCGAGCGTCACGTTGAACGCCTCGCTGGCGTCGTCAAATCCCTGGACGCCGCCGCCGCCGTCGAAGTCGGAGCTGATGCCGACGTGGTCGATCCCGATCAGCGCGACCGCGTGATCGATGTGGTCGACGAAGTCGGCGACCGTGACCGGCCACGTCTCCTCGATCTCCCGCATCCGCGCCCGGAACTCTGTACGCTGCTCCTCCGTCATCGCCCGCCAGCCTGCGTAGCCCTCGCCCAACCCCATCTCCTGTCTAAGCGCCTCGATCGCCTGCACTTTCTCCGGCGGGTCCTCTTTCACGAAGCTCCCCAGCGCGACCATCTGAGCCACGCCGCCGTTCTCCTTGAGCGCCAGCAGCTGCTCGTCGTCCAGGTTGCGCTCCACGTCCATCAGCGCCCTGGCGCTGGAATGCGAGGCGATGATCGGGGCCCGCGACAGCCTGGCCGCATCCAGCATGCACTGCCGGGAGGCGTGGGAGACGTCGACCATGATCCCCAGTCGGTTCAGCTCCGCGATCACCTGTGCGCCGAACTCGCTGGCGCCGCCGTGCTCCTCCTGCTCATCGCCCAGCCTCGAGCTGGGGTTCGCCGAATCACAGATGTCGTTGTGCCCGTTGTGGGTCAGCCCGAGGTAACGGGCGCCCAGCTGGTGGTAGCGCTCCAACAACCCGATGTCCCGGCCGATCGCGTACCCGTTCTCGATCCCGATGCAGGCGACCAGCTTGCCCGCGTCGTGGATGCGCTCGGCGGCGTCCGGCGAGTAGGCCAGCTCGATCTCGTCGGGGTACAGCGAGTCGGTCATCCGGTGGATGGCTTCGAACTTGGTCAGCGCCGCGGCCTTCGCCGCCTCGTAGCCCTCCGGCGTCCGCTCGCCCTGGCCCACGTACACCACGAAGAACGCCGCGTCGAGGCCGCCCTCCCTCATCTTCGGCAGGTCGACCTGCCGGTCGCCCCGTACCCCGGGATCGACCTCCTCCGTGGCGAAGTTCGGCGGGATGTCATCGTGGGTATCGATCGTGATCACGCTCTCGTGGATCACCCGGGCCCTGGCGACGAGCTCTTCCTCGCTCATCTCACCCGCGCAGGCAGACAACACGAAGGCCGCCGCAACGGCGCCTACCACCGCACTGGTGCGCATGATTCCCTCTCTCGCTTTGCTGGGCAGTTGGCGGGGCCTTCTCGCTAACCTTCCCCTTCCAGCAGTCTCTGGAAGCGCGGGTCTTCGCGCAAGGGATCCCACGTCGGGTCCGCGCTCAGCCAGGACACCGAGAGCGGCGAATCGACGCCGAGCAGCGACCTCAGCGCATCGATCGCGGCGCCGTAGTCGCCGACCCGCACATAGATATGAGCCAGGTTATCCGCCAGCACCCCACCCGCGTAGGCGTCTTCCGCCAGCGGCAGTAGCTCGGTCGCCCGCCTACCCTCGCGGACCGCGTCCTCGGCACGGCCCAGACCGGCGTAGGCGAGCCCGAGCCCGGCGTGCAGACGCGCCTCCTGCGGGCGGGCGGCGACCTGCTCGCTCAGAACGACCCGCGCCGAGTCGAAGTCCGCCCGCGCTAGCTCCGGTAGGCCGGCCCGCTCGTGCAAGATCGCCCGGGC
>JASFTY010000275.1:0-5538 GCA_050050535.1 Gemmatimonadales bacterium
TCCCCAGCTCGATCGGCGCATTCGGACCCTCCACACCCCCTGACAAGACACCCCAGGACACCCTGCAGCGCCCGACGACCATGTACGGGGTCACCAAGGTGGCCGGCGAGCTGCTCTGCGACTACTACCATCGGCGCTTCGGAGTCGACACGCGGGGCCTGCGCTATCCCGGGCTGATCTCCTACGTCGCCCCACCCGGCGGCGGTACCACCGATTACGCTGTCGAGATCTTCTACGAGGCGATTCGCAACAGGCGGTACACGTGTTTCCTCGGTCCCGACACCTGCCTCGACATGATGTACATGCCGGATGCCATCAAGGCGGCCATAGACCTGATGAACGCCGACCCGGCCCGGCTGTTTCACCGCAATGCCTTCAACGTCACGGCCGTGAACTTCACCCCGGAACAATTGGGGGCCGAGATACGTAAACACATACCGGAGTTCACTGTCGAGTACGACGTGGACCCCGTTCGCCAGGAGATAGCGGACTCCTGGCCCAACTCCCTGGACGACAGCGCCGCTCGGGCAGAGTGGGACTGGCAGCCGGAATACGACCTGCCGACCATGACCCGGGACATGCTGGAGAACCTCAGGGTGAAGCTGAAGGCCGGCTAGGCGGCCCCCGGCGGCTGCGCCGCACGGCCCCTTGCCTAAAACGCAATACCCGTGCATAGTTGCACGGCCGCTACCATCCCCCGCACCCCCGCTCCACGGACACATCGCACGGTAGGCCGCGCGACCGGCGTAGCCCACCGATCCCGAGGAGGAAGCATGAAGTCAATCCTGAATCGGACCACGTTGAACAACGTGCTGGCCCTCGGCGGCGTGGTCATCATCCTGCTGCAGACCCTGATGATCGCGTACGAGCGGATCGAGGTCGTGATCATCCTCGCCGGGATCATGGTCAACCAGGTCGGCACCTGGGGCCTGGCAAACAAGCTGCTGCCCGAGCGACGCGTCTACCTCCAGCTCCGCGCGGAGGTCGACCGCTTCATCGGCCTCGTCCGCCAGCTCAACGCCAGCGCCGTCGCCGAGGACAACCCCGAGGTCGAATCGACCAAGGCGCTCATGCATGAGTCCATCGAGCGTATGGTGTCCGTGGCCGCCGTGAAGTCGGAGGAAGAATAGCATCGCTGCCGGTCATTTCGACCCGGTGTGCGGATATTGGATATTGCCGCGGCGGACGGCCTGAGCGCCGGGACCCGCCGCAACGAGCGAACAGGGGCCGCTCCAGGCACGGCATGCAGCCAGCCCCACCGGACGCGCCGTCTGGCCCGAACGGCTCGACGCACAAACGAGGATAGACGATGCGGAACCAGAGCGGTTTTACACTTGTCGAGTTGCTCACAGTCATCCTGATCATCGGCCTGCTGGCGGTGATCGCGCTCCCGCGGTTCGTGAATACCCGGGAGAAGGCCTACTATTCGGCCATGCGCTCCGATCTGCGGAACCTGGCCACGGCCGAAGAGGATTACTTCGCCGCGAACCTGACCTACACGACCGACCTGGGCCTGCTCGAGACCTACCAAACCAGCAAGCGGATCTTGGTTACAGTCCCCGAGGCGACCGACAAGGGCTGGCGTGCGCTCGCGACGCACGAGATAGCGACGGACCTGGAGTGCGAGATCTACTACGGCACGGCCACGGGAGCGACACTCGCCACGAAGGAGGGCGGCGTCTACTGCAACAACTAGGCGTGCCGACGCCGAGATCGAACGAAAGCATAGCAGTCCCCGGCCGGGACGAGCAGCGAGACCCGGCTCGGGGACGTTCTGCATCCGACTTCGGTCGCGGCGCCACGACCGCGTTTCGCTGGCCGCCCACATGGGCGGCCGCTAGTTTGAGTATCACAGGCACCGATGAGTCGTTTCTCGAACTCTAGTGGTATGGCCGGATTCATGACCAGCGGGACTCCAACGCGCCGCGGTCGGGCGCGGGAGACCAGTCCGACCCTTCTGTCGATTGCGGCGCTGACGATCGTCGCTGCGGCCTGCGACGGCCGCGCGGGCAGCGCCTCGCTCGACGGATACCAGGGCTCCGTGAGCTGCAGGAGCTGCCACGAGGACTTCTACGAACTGTGGGCGCCGTCGCACCACGGTCTGGCGATGCAGCCGTTCACGCCCGAGTTCGCCCGCACTCAGATCGGTCCGCTGAACGGCGAGATCACGATCGGCGACCTCCACTACGGCGTCGAGGTGAGGGACGGGATCGGCCGGGTGCGCGAACGTGGCCCACACGGTGTGGAGGAGTACGAGATCCAGCATGCCATGGGCGGCAAGAACGTCTACTTCTTCCTCACCCGGCTCGAGCGCGGCCGCCTTCAGGTCCTGCCGCTCGCCTACGATGTGCGCCGCGAGGAGTGGTACAACACGACCGCCGCCAGCGTCAGGCACGAGGCCGACCTCGATGACGAGGCCATCGATTGGCGCGACCCGGAGCTCACCTTCAACACCTCGTGCTATACGTGTCACGTCAGCCAGCTCTCCACCAACTACGATGTGGAGACCGACACGTACAACACCGTCTGGCTGGAGCCCGGTATCAACTGCGAGACGTGTCACGGACCGGGCGGCGAGCATGTGCAGGCCTGCAGCGAAGAGAGCTGTCCCGAGGACATGGCTATCATCAGAACCACGGACTTCACCGCGCTACAGATCAACGATCTGTGTGCGCCGTGCCACGCCAAGATGTGGCCGATCACGCAGACCTTCATGCCGGGCGATCGCTACTTCGATCATTACGACCTGGCCGCGTTCGAGCATCCCGACTTCTACCCCGACGGACGTGACCTGGGAGAGAACTTCACCTACACCCTCTGGCTGACGAGCCCTTGTCTGGCATCCGCCGAGCTCGACTGTCTCGACTGCCACACGTCGAGCGGCCGCTATCGTTTCCGCGGTGACCAGGCAAACGACGCCTGCCTGCCCTGCCACGAGGAGCGGGTTCGCGATGCACCGGCGCACACCCGTCACGCCGCCGACAGCCCGGGTAACGAGTGCGTCGCTTGCCATATGCCGACGACCGAGTTCGCCCGCATACGGCGGAGCGATCATTCGATGCGGCCGCCGACGCCGTCGGCGACCATCGCCTTCGGCTCGCCTAACGCCTGCAACCTTTGCCACGCTGACAGAGACGCCGCCTGGGCCGATCGTTGGGTGCGCCGCTGGCACGCGACCGATTACCAGATGCCTGTCATCCACCGCGCTCGCCTGATCGATGACGCGCGCAACCAGCGCTGGGGACGGTTGCCCGATATGCTCCAGTACCTGGAGAGCGAAGGACGTGACGCGGTCTTCGCGGCCGCCCTGATCCGTCTGCTCGAGGACAGCGGCGACGACCGGTTATGGCCGGTCTTGGTACGCGTGCTCCAGAACGATCCCGCGCCAATCGTCAGGGGAAGCGCGGCCACCTCACTCGGTGCCTATCTGAGCTCCGAGACCAGCACGGCCCTGCTGGCGGCGACCCGCGACGACTACCGGGTCGTACGGATCCGGGCAGCGGAGTCGCTGGCCAGCTACCCACAGGAGCTGGTCCCTGACGAGGCGCGCGGCGACCTCGAGCTCGCGTTGAACGAGTTGCTGACGGCTCTGCGCAGCCGACCCGACGACTACTTCTCACACTACGGGCTTGGCAACCTTCATCTGGGTCGCGGCGAGCTCGCCCAGGCACTCTCCGCCTTCGAGACGGCTCTGAAGCTCAGACCGGACTTCGTGCCCGCCCTGGTCAACATCGCCATGACCCAGGCCCAGCTGGGAGACGCCGAGGCGGCAGAGGCATCGCTGCGGCAGGCGCTGGAGATCGAGCCCGCCAACCCCGCGGCGCATTTCAATCTCGGGCTGCTGCTGGCCGAGCGCGGCGAGGACCGGCTCGCCGAGGAGCGACTGCGGGACGCTCTCGAAGCTGCACCTCGGTTCCCGGCCGCCGCCTACAACCTCTGCGTGCTGCTGGCCGAAGACCGGCTCGACGAGGCCATCGAATGGTGCCGGCGAGCCGTCGAACTGCAGCCTGGCGATCCCCGTAACGCCTACACGCTGGCCTTCTACCAGCAACTCGACGGAGATACCACCGGCGCCCTGCGCACGCTGCGCGAGCTTGTCGACCGTCACCCCGCGTACGGTGACGCTTTCGTCCTGTTGGGAACCCTCTACGAGGAAGGAGCGGACACGGCGGCCGCCATCGCCGCCTACCGCCAGGCGCTGGAGAGCGGAGCCCTCGCCGAGTCCGACCGGCGGATCATACAGGCGCGCCTATTAGCCTTGCAGGGACAGTAACGTGCAGGCGAGCTCGTCGCTCGGACGACCTACTTCCGATTCTCTTCGCGCCGAGCGGCGCCGGGACCAGCTTTGGCCGGTTTGCACTTCGTACTGACCCCCGTCGGCTCCGCCGGCGACGTTCACCCCTACATTGGGATCGGGCGCGAGCTCCGACGGCGAGGACACGACGTCACGTTGCTGACGGGCGAGCCGTTCCGAGTCGCGGCCGGGCGGGCGGGGCTGCGCTTCGTCTCCGGTTGGCCCGCCGAAGACTACGAGGCGACGACGCGCCACCCCGACCTCTGGCATCCCGTCCGAGGCCTGCGCCTGGTGTTGAGCGCCGTCGCCGATATGCTGCGCCAGACGTACGCAACGCTCTCCCAGCTCTACCAGCCCGGGCGGACGATCCTGGTCGGGCACACACTCTCGTTCGCGACCCGGACGTTCGAGGAAAAGCGGGGCGCGCCGGCCGCCACGATCCACATCGCCCCCGGTATCATCCGCTCCAGTTACCTCGGACCGGCGATCGGCGTCGGCCGGAACATGGCCAGCGCGCCCCGCTGGTTCAGGCGTGCGTTCTGGCGGCTCGCCGACCGGTTGGTGTTCGACCCGATGATCGTCCCCGCCCTCAATGCCTGGCGCAGCGAGTTCGGCCTGCCTCCCGTCAGCCGCGTCTTCGATTCATGGCTCCACTCACCACAGCGTACGCTCGGCATCTTCCCCGATTGGTTCGGGCCGCCGCAGCCCGACTGGCCACCGCAGGTCCGCCTTACAGGTTTCCCGCTCTTCGATGAGGCCGACGACCATCCCCTCGATCCGCAGCTCGAAGAGTTCCTCGCCGCGGGAGAGCCGCCGATCGTCTTCACACCCGGCACCGCCAATCGCCAGGCACCGGCCTTCTTCGAGGCGGCCGTCGGCGCCGCATCCGCTCTGGGGCGTCGCGCGCTACTGCTCACGCGATTCCCGGAGCAGCTACTGGACGATCTGCCGGCGACCGTAAAACACGTACCCTACGCTCCGTTCTCGCGCACGCTGCCGCGCTGCGCCGCGCTCGTACACCACGGCGGTGCCGGCACCTGCGCCCAGGGGCTCGCCGCCGGCATCCCTCAGCTCACCATGCCGATGGCCTTCGACCAGCCGGACAACGCGATGCGGCTCCACCGGCTGCGTGTCGGCACCTGCCTGTCACCAAGGAAGTTCACAGCGAAGCGTGTGGCGCGGGCGTTGAGCAGCCTGCTGGAGAGTCGGGAGACCGCCAGCGCCTGCCGCCAATACGCCGAGCG
>JASFTY010000276.1:0-5529 GCA_050050535.1 Gemmatimonadales bacterium
CGCTGGCGGGCAGCAACGACGAATGCGTCACCTGCCACCGGCAGGCCACGCCGGGTATCGTGCGGCAGTACGGCCACAGCACGATGGCGGCGGCGGAGGTCGGCTGTCGCGATTGCCACGAGGTGGACGGCGGTTATCCCGGCTCCGCCGAACACGAAGGCAGCTTCGTCCTCGCGCAACCCACCCCGGCGATGTGCCGGAACTGTCACCAGGTGGAGGTCACGCAGTTCAACCAGAGCCGACACAGTCTGCCGGCGTACGTGGCTTACGCCGGCGCTCAAGGTCTCGACTCGACCCACCTGAGGATGTACGAGGCGATCCCCGAGGGCTCGTACAACCCGGACCAGATGCGGAACGCGCTCTTCGCCATGGAGGGGCCGGACATAACGCGATTCGCCTGCGAGAGCTGCCACGATGTCGGGAAGCCGCAGCCCGATGGGTCGGTGGGAGACTGCACGAAGTGCCACTTGCGGCACGAGTTCAGCCTGGAGCAGGCGCGCAAGCCGGAGACCTGTAACTTCTGCCACATCGGACCGGACCACCCGCAGTGGGAGATCTACCACGAGTCGCCGCACGGGATCGCGTACGCGACCGGCGGCCACACGTGGAACTGGGAAGCCGAGCCGGGAACGCTCACGCCCGAGGACTTCCCGGCCGCGACGTGCGCGATCTGTCACTTCAGCGGGTTCGGCCGGACCGGGACGACGCACGATGTGGGCGAGCGGTTGAGCTGGTACCTGTTCGCGCCGATCAGCGAGCGGCGACCGGCCTGGCAGGACAACAAGGCGCGAATGCAGAACGTGTGCCGATCATGTCACAACGAGAACTTCATCGAGGACTTCTACGCGGCGGCGGACCGGGCGACGCAGGCGGTGAACGCGTGGGTGCGTGAGAGCGACGAAATAGTGAGGCCGTTGAGGGAGCGGGGGCTGATGACGGAGGAGCCGTTCGATCAGCCGATCGACTTCGTCCACTTCGAGTTGTGGCATCACTGGGGCCGTACGGCGAAGTTCGGCGCCTGGATGCAAGGCCCGGACTACACGCAGTGGCACGGCGCGTACGAAGTGCTCGCCGACCTGGCCGAGCTGGAGACGATGGTGGACGAGAAGCTCGGGGGAGCGCGGTGACCGAAGCCGGGGCGCGGGCCGCGGTCAGCGAACCGCCAGGGCGAGCCGCGGCCCCGACCTATCATCTGGCGGAGCTGATGCCGCCCCTGCGGCGTATCCGACTGCCGCTGACCCGCGACCAGATGATGCTGCTGATGGCGGCGATGAACGAGTTCTTTCTCGGCGTAGACATCTACCTCGCCCACGCCATCAGCGGCACGATCGTTCCCAGAGAGTGGATTCCCATTTACTTCGGGCCGGCGGCCGCGGGGCTGCTGATCCTGGCCGGCGCGATCGCGACGCGCCGGCGCGGGCTGGCCACGGTCTTCGCCAGCATCGTGTTCATCGCCAGCATCGGCGTCGGGCTACTGGGCGCGTACTGGCACCTCGTCCGTGCGCTGCTTCCGTTCGCGCCGCCGGGCGAGCGGGTGTCGGTGGACCTGCTGGTCTGGGCGCCGCCGATCCTGGGCCCGCTGACCTTCGCGCTGGTCGGCCTGATCGGGCTGAGCGCGGCCTGGATCGAGGACCCGCCGGAGAGCGGGGTGCTAGTGATGCTCCGGGGCTGGCGGTTGCGCCTGCCCTACAGCAAGACGCAGGCGTATTGCTTCATGGTGGGGATGGGGACGCTGGCGACGGTGATCAGCAGCGTGCTGGACCACGCGCGCACAGGCTACGAGAACCCGTGGCTGTGGGTGCCGACGGCGGTGGGTGTATTCGGCACGGTAGTGGCGCTTGGATTCGGGTCAATGAGCCGACCAGGCCGGCGAGACATCCTGGTCTACGTGCTGGCGATGCTGCTGTTGATCGTGGTGGGGGTGCTGGGCGCGTGGCTGCACGTGCAGGAGAACCTGTTGCCGGGGGGCGCCATCGTGGTGGAACGGTTCATCCGCGGCGCGCCGTTCCTCGCTCCGCTGCTGTTCGCGGATATGGGAGCGCTGGGACTCGTCGCTCTGACGGATCCGGTGGAGAGAAGAGGGCTCGGCGAGCCCGCCGGCTGACAGGCGGCACCGGCGACCGTTCGAGACTCCCGATCCGAGCCGGCGCAGCACCAAAGTAGAAAGCGTGGCAGTGCGGGAGAAGCGGGCACGGCCGAGCCTCGGGCGATGCCTGTCTTGTGCGACCGTGTGGCGTGAGGGGGTGCGATGTCACCGTCTACCCCACACCCCTGATGCCCTACACCTTGCCGATTCTTCCGGGACGTGGCGCAGCCCGGTAGCGCGTTCGTTGTCACGCCACTCGTTCAGTGCCCTGATTCAGGATCTCCAGCTGTCGCCGGTAGGCGAATAGGCGGTCACGTTGCTTGCCCGTGATCTCGCGAGCGATCCCCAGTCCTTCAAGACGCTTGAGTGCGCTGTTCACGGTCGGCCAGGTTAGGCCAAGTTCCGCCGCCGCCCGCACGGGCGAGAGAATGACCCGGCGTCGCAGCAGGTCGAGAACCGCCAGCGCCGAGCCCGCCGCTCGGCCGAGTTCCGCCACACGGTGCGCATCCTGCTCGAAGATCTCCAGTAATGTGCTCGTCGTCGCCGCAGCCTCGCGGGCGACTGTCTCGACTCCGATGAGATAGAAGCCGAGCCAGCCTTCCCAGTCGCCGTGCGTGCGCACTCGCTGCAGTGCGTCGTAGTAGTCGGCGCGGTGTTGTTTGAAGTAGAGGCTGAGATAGAAAAAGGGCTGTTGCAGCACCTCCTCCACTACCAGAAGCAGACTGATGAGCAGCCGCCCGATGCGACCATTGCCGTCGAGAAACGGGTGGATCGTCTCGAACTGGGCGTGCGCTAGCCCCGTCTTGAGGATGGGCGGCGTCGGTCCGAATTCGTCGTGAAGAAACCGCTCGAAGTTGTCGAGCGCCACCGTCATCTCGTCGGGTGGCGGCGGCACGAACCGAGCATTCGCTGGGCGCGTCCCACCGACCCAGGTCTGCGTACGCCGAAACTCGCCGGGCGCTTGGGTACCGCCCCGGCCGTCTTGGAGCAGGACGCGATGCATCTCGCGCAAGAGCCGGAGACTCAGCGGAAGACTGCCCGTGCGAATTCGCTCGAGGCCGTGCTGGAGAGCAGCGACGTAGCGCGAGACCTCCGCCACGTCTGCGACAGGAGTTCCCGGCGCGGCGGCATTCTCGTACTCCAGGAGCTCGGCCAGGCTGGATTGTGTGCCCTCGATCTGGCTCGATAGGACGGCCTCCTTCCGCACATACGTGTCCAGCAGTCGGTCGGGTTCCATTCGCTCTGACACTCCGTCCAGCCGGCCTAGGGCATGGGCAGCCGCTTCGTAGAGTCGGCGGAGCTCGGCTGTGATCTCGACCGGCGGGTCCGGGGGTAGGGGCGCAGGCACGAAGGCGGAAAAGCCGCCGGGCCCCGTCTCCTGTTGGACCAACCGTCCCGCTCGGGTGGAAGTACCAGCCATGGTGATCGTCTTCGCTACGAGGCTTTGATAGCGCCGGAGCCTATTAAAAGCTCATTCATGTCTCTTTGTCTGCCTTGACCTTGGGCGTCCAAGTGAATGCTGCCAACTTTTGACAGCCCCGCGGCTAAGAAAAGATAAGACCGCTACTTCTGATAAAGCAACCGCAAACTCAATCCCCCAGCCGCGGTGGACTAACAGCCCTCTGCCTGAATCCGAGGCTCGTCTGACCGGGTTCCGACGCTCCTCCTCCGAATGGGGTGCAGGAGGGCGCGGGCGGAGGCCCGTGGCGCACGCAGCACCGCGCGGCGCTCGGTGTGCCGGCGCCTGCGACGCGAATCCCGCCTTCCGGACGGTCTGGCGCCGCCGGGTTCGGAAGCGGATAATGTAGCCCGAATCCGTCCACAGCCACCCGGGAGGAAGCCATGGAGCAGAGATACTCCAGCCCACGGAGAACCCCGTTCTCGCGTGTTTTCTGGGTCGCCAACGGCATCGAGGTCCTGGAGCGTTTCGCCTACTACGGTATCTACTTCGGTTTTGGGATCTACATGGCGTCGTTGGGCTATACCCGGGCCCAGCTCGGGATCGTCCAGAGCGTCTTCCTGCTCCTGTCGTACGGTGTGCCGGTGATCTCTGGCACTTTCGCCGACCGGTTCGGGTTCAAGAAGGTCCTCATCGTGTCCTACCTGGCGTACCTGCCGGCCATCCTGCTGTTGATCTTGACGAAGTCGTTTTCCGGCATCGTCCTGACGATGCTTTCCATCGGGCTGGCCGCCGGGATCTTCAAGCCGCTCATCGCGGCGACGGTCCGTGCGGTGACCGACAAGACCAACAAGACGCTGGGCTTCGGGATCTTTTACGCTATGGTCAATGTGGGTGGCTCGTTCGGGCCCATCGTCCTGGGCAAGCTGAGGGCCATCTCCTGGGACTATGCCTTCATGGCGGCGGCGGCTTCCGTAGTGCTCATGCTGTTCATCACGATCTTCTTCTACAAAGAGCCGGAGCGGGAGATCGAAGGAGTGACGCTCGGCCAGAAGTTCACCGACATGGGGATCGCCCTTTCGGACATGAAATTCACGGTGCTTCTCGTACTACTGGGCGTCTTCTTCTGGCTTCCTTTCTGGTGTTTCTTCAACCTCTGCGCCGTCTACGTGGACGGGAATCTGGACACCGCCAGATTGTATGAGGGGATGCGCGCGGTCCTGGGGACCGGGTTCGCCAACTTCTTCTCCCAGGTGGACGAGGACGGTGTACGACGCGTCCTGGGCGAGACGATCTCCCACACCGGATGGATCATCATGGTCCTGCAGATCTTCGTATCGCGGGTGGCGGAGCGATTCAGGGCCATCCCGGTCTTTATGTTCGGACTGTTCCTGATCGCCGTGGGCTTCGGGATCATCGGCTACGCCAACATCTCCTCGCCGGCATTCATCTTCCTGGGGATCATCATCTTCGCCGTCGGCGAGATGGCGTCATCGCCCCGCATTCAGGAGTACATCACCTGGATCGCGCCCAAGGAGAAGGCGGGACTGTACATGGGGATGAACTTCCTGGCCATCATGATCGGTGCCGCGCTCAGCGGGGTGACCTACACATCCCTCTACGGGCGCTTCGAAGGGATGGGGAACCCCGAGTACGTCTGGTTCGTGCTGGGCGCCCACTCCGTCCTGGCCATCGTGGCCCTGAGACTGTTCACGAAGCTCGCCGGCGAGCTCACGGAACGAGAGGAGTAACGGAGTCCCATGCTCATCAAGGAAAAAATCGATCAGGCTGTCGGGATTCTGGGGGAATACGAGACCGACTGCTGGATCACCTTCGTCCGGGAGAGCGGCATCATGCGCGATCCCATGATGGATTATCTCTGCGAGGCCGACATGACCTGGCACTCGGCCTTCATCATCACCCGTTCGGGGGAGACCCACGCCATCGTGGGCCAGATGGAGACCCGAACCGTCGAAGAGCTGGGGGTTTACGGCAAGGTCACGGGGTACGTGGAAGGGATCAAGAAGGACCTCCTAAGGACGCT
>JASFTY010000277.1:0-5527 GCA_050050535.1 Gemmatimonadales bacterium
CATCCCGTCGCCGCGCACGGCGGGGATCGACAGCTCGTGGGCGCCCGTCTGGTAGATGCGGACCTCGGGACCCGATACCCGGTTGTACAGGCGCTGGCCCAGCCAGGCGCCGGTCGGGGAGAGGAAACCCAGACGGCCGTTACCGGGGTCGAGGACGACCAGCGTGTCGCCGAGCATTCCCAGCGAGAGGACGGCGCGGAACTCGCCGGGCCCGCCGCCCTCGCGCCCTATCCGCCGGAGCGACTCGCCGTCGGCGGAGAAGGCGCGGATCTCGTAAGCCAGGCCGTCGGCCACGTAGATCGTGCCGTCGTCGCCGGCGACGACCCCGGTCACCTTACCGAACTCGTCGGGACGCTCGGGTCCCATGCCGCCGGTCGCGCCGATCCGCGCGAGCTCGACGAGATCCCAGACCGGCCCGGGCCCGTGGTTCGACACCCGGACCACGCCGTTCACGGTGTCGACCTGCACGACGAGCTCGGCGCGGGCCGCGGTCGTGCCTGCGTCACCGGCGCAGGCCCAGCAGACGCACGCAGCCGCGATCGGCAGGGCCATCGTTCGGAACATCGATGTCATTGCGCTCGCATGGCGCATTGGCGTAGACCTTTTGTGCGTGGGGCGACCGGCGTCGGCTATCAGTATGAGACCATGATGCGGCGGCGGCTGCGGCCGCGCAATTTGCTGCCCCTCACACCCAAGCTGGACGTTTCGCGGGAGTCCCCGACATATTGGATGTGTTCCTCCATTCATCGCGGGCACCGGGACCTGACGACCACCGGAGGACGACCATGCCCGACACGCTGAAACAATACGGCGCCACCGTGGTCGGCTTCGCGACAGCCATCGCCTACTCGTTCGCCGGCCCTCTCCTCGCGCAAGAGCCCACGCGCATCACCTCGGATGTGATGTGCCCCGACTGCAGTTTGGCCCTCGAGCGCGTCGTCACCCTCGGTACGCGTGACGGGCCCGGCCACCTGGTCGGTGACCCGATCACCGTGGCCCGGGACAGCCGGGGCTTCTATTACGTGCTTCAGTTCAGGGAGGGTGATGCCATTCCGGTCTACGACGCGAGCGGAGCGTTCGTGCGGCGGATCGGGCGGCGCGGCGCGGGGCCGGGCGAGTATCAGCGGACCACGTTCATTCGCGTGGGTCGCGGCGACACGCTACACGTCTACGACCCCGGCGCACAGCGTCATTCGCTTCTCGATCCGTCGTGGGAGTACGTGACGGGGAGGCCGCTGCGCCACCCCATTCAAAGCGTGGTGGAGCTGGAGAACGGCGAGGAGGTATACAACGGCGTCGTGTATTCGTTTTCGCCCGAGCGGTTTGGACTCTTCTTGCACACCCTCGACGAGCAGGGCGATCCCCGTCGCTCGTTCGGGGACCCCGACTCACTCGTCTTTGAGCGCGGCCTGCCGTACTTGAGCTACCGGAGGCTGACGCCCGGCGGCGGTAACCGGGTGTGGGCGGCTCCACCGAACCGCTACGTGCTGGAGCTGTGGGACACCGACGGGAATAAGCACGCCGAGCTGGTGAGAGAGGCGGACTGGTTCGAGCCCTGGATCGAGCGCGAGCTGGCGTCACCAGACAGCCCGTCCCCACCGTTCCTGAGGGCAATACGCGGGGGCTCGGCAGGTAGGCTGTGGGTCGCCATCGCTGTCCCGGCGGAGGATTGGGCCGAGAGGCTGGGGCCGCCGATCGAGACTGCGAGGGGGCCGCGCTACCGGCCGAGTTCCGGGGCGTACAACACGATCATCGAGGTGATAGATGCGGAGGAGGGCCGCCTCCTGTTGTCCGAGAGGATCGCCCCCAACGTGGGCGGTTTCATCGACGAGGGCCACCTCTACGCCTACCGAGAGGACGAGGAGGGTGTGCCCTATATCGACGTTTGGCGGATCGAATTGAGACACGGTCAATGAGGAGGAAGGTGAGATGAGAAGCTTCTGTTCACTGCCGCTCATGCTCGTGGTTGCCGCAACCGTCGCCTGCGGTACCGGGCGCGACGAGGCTGCCGGATCGGCTGGGAGCTCGGAGACTGCGGCGGGAGCGGCTGCGCCGACCGCCGAGGCCCAGGCCGAGCCGATCGCCCTGGTTCGATCGAGTCTGCGGGCCGTGGCCACGGCGCAGGAGGCCTACTGGGAAGAGCACGGGACATACACGACGGATCTCTCCCTGCTGGGGCAGGTCATGGACAGGATCGAGAGCTGCGAGATCCAGGAGGGTGTCACCGTGCGGGTGGCGCAAGCGTCCGAGAACGGCTGGGCGATGGAGGCGACACATCCCGACTATCCCGAGCGCAGCTGCGTGCAGTGGTTAGGCAGACCGGGCGCCGTCGAGCCCATCGCCACCGCCCGGGAAGGGGTGCGCGGCGACGAGAGCCCGGGCCGGGTGGTCTGCGATACGCCGTAGCCGCATCTGAGACGATGAGCCGGTAGATGCCGGACGCGAAAGGGAGGGAGCCATGATCGAGAGCAGGCCACATCGTACTGTGTTGACCGTCCTGCTGCTCGCGCTCGCCGGCTGCGCTGATGAGGCCGGCACCCGAGTCGATGAGCCGACACGATTCGACCCGCACTTCCAGTTGGAGGAGCGGCTCGCCATCGGCGGCGAGGACACGTTCGGCCGGATCAGCGATCTCATCGCCGACGAGCGCGGCCATATCTACGTGCTCGACCTGTACTTCAAGAAGCTCGACCGGTTCGACGCGTCCGGCGCGCAGGTGGCGACGCTGGGCCGGGAGGGGGAGGGCCCGGGTGAGTTCTCCTATCCGCGCGCGCTGGCGTTCTGGGGTGGAGCGGATCTGCTCGTGTTCGATCAGAGGAACCTGCGACTGACGGAGGTGGCGACGGAGGACGACGCGCTCTCACTGGTGAAGGAGGCTCGGGTCCCGCTCTCTCCCTTCGAGATCTGTACCTTGAGCGGCCGGATCTTCACGCTGGGTCTGTTCGCAGGGCATGTGGTGCACGAGCTGTCGCCCGCGGGAGAGATAATCGCGTCGTTCGGCGAACCGTACTCCGATGACCCGATCATCCAGGACATCGCCAGCTTCGGTCACCTGCTCTGCGACGAAGCCACGGCTACGATCCTGGTGGTCCCGGCGATGTTCCCGCAGGTGCGCGCGTACGCGCTGTCGGGCGAGCTGCGCTGGGCCGTCGAGCTGGCCGACTACAACCAAACCGTCTACGAGCGATCCGGCGTCAGCGTGCGGCCACGTCCCCACGAGAGCGGCAGGACCCATAGCGCGGCGGGCGTGGTCGCCGCCGGCCCCGATGTCGCACTGGTTCAGCTGAGGCTGCGCTCGGCGGAGCCGGAGGCGCAGGTAGAGATCGAGAGTCGGTTCCTGTCGCTGGCTGACGGCACGGAGATCGCCAGGCGGTCGGACTTACCGCAGTTGATGTACGTGCGGGATTCCGTCGCCTACGCGACCGTCGAAGATCCGTACCCGCGCGTGCTGGTTCTCGATATGCGGTAGCCCGGTTCGCGCTGGACCCGCAGGCGGATCCGCCACATATTGATGGTGTTCCCAAACCTTACGGCAGGCAGGTCTAGTATGTGCAGTGGAACTTCTCCTGCCCCGCGCCTGACGACCTATCCCCAGAAGCAAGAGTCGTGTGGAATCCGGCTGCTGGCAGCGGTCGTGGCGCTGGGCGCCATTCCGCTTCTGGCCTGCGGGGACGGCGAGCGGCCCGTCGCCGGATCCTGGCAGGCCGAATGGGACACGATCGGCGACACCGTCGTCGTGCGCACGATCTCCGGCAGCGTCTGGGACGGGCCGGCGACACTGGTGGAAGACCTGGCGATCGGCGTCCTCGAGGGCCCCGACGAGCTGATGTTCGGATTCATCCAGCGCATGGCCGTCGATGCCGAGGGCGGGATCTACGTCTTCGACGGCCAGGTCCCGGCGCTCCGTTACTTCGACGCGTCTGGCGACTACGTCCGGACCCTGGGGCGTGAAGGGTCGGGACCGGGCGAGTATCGCGATGACTGTCTGGGGCTGGCGGTGCGGAGCGACGGCAAGGTGCTGATGAGGGACCCGCGCAACGCCCGCATCAACGTCTACGAGCCGGACGGCTCGCCGGCCGACCACTGGCCCGTGGCCAGCGGCCTGTTCACGTCCCAGGCGATGACGATCGACACGGCGGATCACGTCTACCTGAAGATCCTCACCGAGAGGCCCGAGCGGAACGAGCCGTGGAAGATCGGCTTGCTGCACCTGAATGCGGACGGACAGCTCCTCGACACGGTTCCCGATCCGCCGATCGCCGGTGCGCCGGAATCCGGCGGCGGTGGCAGGTTCGTGCCGGCGAAGCAGTGGGCCTGGAGCCCGCTGGGCTACATGGTGGTCGGCGTGAACCGCGACTACTCGTTCGAGCTTCGGCGGCCCGGCGAGCCCGTGCTGCGGATCGAGCGTGTCGTCGAGCCGGTCGAGCTGCATCCGGAGGAGCGGGCCGAGTGGGAAGCGACCAACGAATGGGTGCGCAGGAACCAGGGCCAATTCCTGACGGCCGAGATCCCGCCGGTGCCCGCGCAGAAGCCGCCGTATCGCGGCCTCGACATAGGAGAGCGCGGCCGGATCTGGGTGCAGCGCCACACGGTCGCCGAAAAGATGGATCCGGCCGAGGTCCGGGAGCCCGATCCCAACCGGCCGCCGCCCATCACCTGGCGCGAGCCCATCGTCTTCGACGTCTTCGAGCCGGACGGGACGTACCTCGGCGCCGTGCACATGCCGCCCCGGGCCCGCGCAGCGATCTTCCGCGGCGACACGATCTGGGGGATCCGCAGGGGCGAGCTGGACGAGCAGTACGTCGTGCGCCTCGTCGTCGCACGAGCAAGCTCGGGCGGTCAACAGCCCGAGTAGTCGAGTCCACCCCTCGTCAGGGAGGTGCGATTGAGACGCGATACGACCTTCGTGGCGATCAGTACGTTCCTCCTGGCTGCATGCTCAGGCGAGGTTCCGGAAGCTGGATTCCAGGCGCGTGACAGCGCGGGAGTCCGGATTCTCGAGAACGCCGGTTCACTCGGTGCTCGGCTGCTGCCATGGGAGTTGGGTGAAGCGCCGCTGGCGGATATCGGGGCGGGGGAGGGCGACCCTTCGCACGAACTGTATCGGGTAAGGGATGTCTTGCGTTTGCCCGACGGCCGGATCGCTGTGCAGGACGGCGGCAGTAACGAGATCCGGTTCTTCAGCTCTAACGGGCGGCATCTCGGTACCGTGGGCGGGGGAGGTGGTGGCCCCGGTGAGTATCGATCTGTCGCAGGACTGGCGCTTGCCGGTAGCGATTCTCTTCTGGCATTCGACGATGCTCTCGGCCGGATCACTGTCCTGGATCTGCAAGGCGACTTCATCGACTCGTTCCGGCTGCAGGCGACGGGAGATCCCATCCATCCGCTGCGGCTCTATCGACTCGAAGGGACGACCGAGGATGCTGGCCTGCTCATGCTTGCCGCCGGTTATCCGGCTGACATGAAACCGAATCCGGTGATCCATTGGGATTCCGTGGCCAATCTGCTTTATGGAATGGATAGTACG
>JASFTY010000278.1:0-5516 GCA_050050535.1 Gemmatimonadales bacterium
TCGCCATGTGGCAGGTTATCGCCTCCTCGAAGCCGCGCTCGATGTTGCAGCTGGTGTCGCCGCCGTTACGGATGACATCCAGCCACTCCTGGATGTGCAGGTGGTAGGCGCTGACCCGCTTGCCGCCGCGGTAGGTGTAGAGCAGTCCCCGGCTGGCGAAGTACTCCTCCGTCGCCGATGTCACCGCGTCGATACCCTTGAAGCCAGGCCGGTAGGTGAACAGCGGCAGCGAGGGATCGATGATCTCGTCGTCGATCTTCTGCTCGAAGCGCGTCGACTCGCGCTCGGCCCTCACCGTCAGCCCACTACCCACCTCCATGGTGGCGTCGTGCCCCATGAAGACCTTGCCCCGCCCTTTACCGTTCGCCAGCGTGGCGCTGTACATGAAGGTCAGGTCACGGTCCGGATACTCATACACGGCCTGGAAGACGTCCGGCACGTCGCGGCCGTCTTTGTAGAAGTAGATGCCGCCCGACGCCACCGCGCTCTGCGGGATCCCCAGATCGAGGATCTGGTTCACCGCGTCGTACTCGTGGGACAGCAGGTCGCCCGACAGGCCGGTCCCGTAGTCGAACCAGCAGCGCCAGCGGAAGAAGCGCTCCTTGCTGAAGGGGACCTTGTGGGGCGCCGGGCCCTCGAACTGCTCCCAATCGATGGTTTCCGGGCTGCCCTCCTCGTGGATCTCGTACTGCCAGGCGCCGTTCGGGCTGTTGCGATTGGTCGTCGTCTCGATCAGGGAGACGGGCCCCAGGATGTCCTGCGCGATGATCTCCCGGGCCTTCATGTGGCTCTCGACCTGACGGTTCTGGTGGCCCAGCTGGAAGACGATGCCGGAGCTCTTGACCGCCTCGTACATGGCGCGCGCCTCATCCTCGGTCCGCGTCATGGCCTTCTCGCAGTAGACGTGTTTGCCCGCAGCGGCGGCATCGATCGTCATCTGCGAGTGCCAGTGGTCGGGCGTGGCGATGATCACAGCATCGATGTCGGGGCTCTCGAGCAGGTCGGTATAACGAAGGAAGCGCGTCGCCTCCGGCATCACACGGCCGCCGGACGGACGGAGCTCGACCTTCGACGCCGCGAGTCCGCGCTCGGCCCGCACGTCGAAGACGTCACACACGCCCGTGATCGAGATGTTCAGGTCCTCTTGGTCGATGTAGCTCTGGTACCAATCGTTGCGCGGGTCCTCCCTCATCTCCTCCTGCCGGTCCGCGACCCAATCGGGATGCGCGAAGCCGGCGTTCCGCACCAACGATTCGCCTTCGCCGCCGAACCCGATGATCCCCACGCGTACGTGCTCGCCCGGACTCCTGGAGATCGCCTCCGGGATGTAGGCCGGCGCCCCTTCGCTGACCCCCAACTCGGCCAGGATCTCCGACCGCCTGAAGTCCTCACCCGCCTTCTTCTTGAAGAAGCTGTAGAAGAAGACACCGAAGATCGGGATCGACGCCAGCGCCTTGATGACGTCCCGACGCCCGATCCCCTTGCCTGTCGTCTCCGTCGCCTCGGGCTCCTGCCCGGCCTGACCGGCGACGTCGTTTACGCGCTCGTCGCTCATCATACTCCCTCCGCAGCGGTGAGCACCTCGCGGGACTCGCCCCCGGCGATGCGCTTCCAGAAGATCAGCCTATCAAGACCAACGATTTTCCCCGTCGGAAAGACCAGCAGCACCACCAGCGCCGCCAACTCGATCAGCACCTTGTTGACGACGAGGTAGGCACCCTCGGCAGGCATCGCGTAGGTGTACCCGACGAACGGCGGCGCCGCGATATAGTAAAGGAACAGCGCAACGATCCCGGCGATCGTCGCGGCCTGGGTCAAGCACCCGAGCAGCAGGCCCGCGCCGATCGCCATGACGCCCCAGCTGTTCAGGAAGTCGACCACGCTCAACGCACCCGGACTGGCCGCCAGCGAGATGAACAGGTCTGAGAACCACCACTTCGATTCCGACAGATAGCCGGCCGATGTCCAGTACGGGTTCAGCAACTTGGCAAGCCCTTCGTAGAAGAAATGCCACCCGATGAGCATCCTGAGGGCGACCAGAGCGGTTAGCTGGAAGTTGCCGTAGCTCGGTGAACGCGCGGCTTCGGCCGCGGCTCCGCTTTGCATCATGACCATCCCTCGTATCCGTTGAGGTGACGTGCGCTCTTCCACCCGCTCGACCGGCGTTGGCGTCCGTCCGCGTCGATGATCAGGCACTCACAACGCGGCAGCGACTCCACGAACCGGACCGCCTCTTCGGGGTCCATCACGAACACGCTCGTCGCCAACGCGTCGGCCGCCATAGTCGACGGCGCCACGATCGATACGCTCGTGTTCAAGTCGGGTGACCGGCCCGTCCTCGAGCTGACCAGATGGTGAAAGAGCCGCTCACGATCGAAGTAGATCTCGTAGCTACCCGACGTCGCCACGCACGCATCGCGCAGGTGGAGAACGTCGGGGAAGTCCCTGCCCTTCGCCGGATCCTGGACCGCCACCGTCCACGGCTGCTTCTCCTCCTTCGTGCCGGCCGCCCGGATATCACCGCCCGCGTTGATCAGGTAGTCTCTGACCCGATGCCTCGAGAGCACAGCGGCCATTCGATCGACGATGTAGCCCTTGGCGATCCCGTCCAGCGTGATGCCCATCCCCGCCTTCTTGAACCCGATCGCCCCGCCCGCCAGCTCGATGTCCCGCGAGCCGACCAGCTCCAGCGCCTCCGCCAGCTCACGGCGGCCCGGCTCGCGCGGCGTCGCCCCGCCCAGCTCACTCTGGAACAGGTCGATCAGCGGCTTCACCGATATGTCGAATGCGCCGGCGCAGAGCTCATGGTAGTGCAGCGAGCGCTCGATGACCGTCGCGACCTCGGGCGGCGCACCTCGCAGCCGCCCCTGCTGGTTGAGGCAGGTGACCGCCGAGGCACCGTCGAAGCGGTTAAGCAGCTTGACCAGCCGGTCCATCTCCTGGAAGGCGTTCCCGATCGCCTCTTCCGCCCGCTCCCGTGAGCGTGCCAGGGCCGAGATGGAAACATACGTACCCATCGCCGGCCGCCCCCCTGTAACCTTGTGCGTCCGGCGATCGATGCGCACCGCGTCGCTGACTACGGGATGATTCTCGACGCGCTCCAGGCCCAGTTCGGCAAGGGCAGACAGCTTCCGGGCGATTCGGGCGGCCTCTTCCATGGAGCTTGGATTTTGGGCTGTTGCGAGGTCGAGGGAGGAATATAGGGCGGGCTCAGTGGGGTTGGCCAGCGGGGGGCGCTAGGCCGGGTTTCGAGGGGTGGGAGGGGCCGGTGTGCGGTGCGTCTGTGCGTCTGTAAGTCGGTGCGTCGGTCTGTCGGGGTGGGCTACGGGCTCACCGCCGTACCGACGCACCAGCCCTCACTCACCCAACCTCCCCTGCAAGCACGTCCCTCACCCGCTCCAGCAGTGCCTTCGTCGCGCGGACACCCTCGGGCTCGCTCAGCGAGCTGCCCTCGTACTCGATCCCCACGTATCCGCGGTAGCCGGATTCCAGCACGATCCGCAACATTCGTAGGTAGTCGGTGTGGATCTCGTCACCTTGCTCGTCGAAGTCGTGGGACTTGGCACTCACCGCCTTGGCGAACGGCATCAGCTCGGCGACGCCCTGATAGCGATCGTACCACACACCCTGCTCGATCTGGAAGTTGCCGAAATCGGGCAACGTGCCGCAGCGGGGATGATCGACCGCTCTCATCACACTCGACAGCCAGGCGCCGTTCGACGAGATGCCGCCATGGTTCTCGACGATCACGTTTATCTCATGCTGGTCGGCGAACTCGGTCAGCCGCCGCAACCCGTCCACGGCGAATTCGCGCTGCACGTCGGGCGTGCCCTCCGACCTGGCGTTCACACGAATCGAGTGGCAACCGAGGTACTTCGCCGCCTCGACCCACCTGTAGTGATTCTCGACCCCCCTCGTCCGCGCCGCCTCATCCGGATCACCCAGCGCGCCTTCGCCGTCGCACATAATGAGCAGGCTTCTGACACCATGATCGTCGGCCCGCGCCTTCAGCTCCCCCAGGTACGCCGAATCCTCCGCCTTGTCCTTGAAAAACGAGTTCACGTACTCGACGGCGTCGAGCCCGTAATCCACCCGAGTCACGACAGGGAATTCCAGGTTGTCCAGCTCGCCGGCGTTGAGCGTGCGATGCAGCGACCATTCCGCCAGCGAGATCTTGAACAGCGGCTCCTGCGCCCGCCGTTCGAAAACGCAGCTGAGCATTGAGAGCGGGCTGGTGAGCGCGACGACGGGCACGGACACCCCGACTCCGGCAATAAACCTGCGGCGGTCCATTACCTCGGCGCCCGATAGTACGGGTCTCTCCCCATGGAATGGTCGGTGACGTCTATTACGTCGGTTACCTCGGGGATCATCTCCTTTATCAAGCGCTCGATCCCCTGCTTCAGCGTGACCGCAGCCATACCGCAGCCCTGGCAGCCACCGGCGAGCTGGACGAAGACCACATTGTCGCGCACATCTACGAGGGTGACGCGGCCGCCGTGGGACGCGACCGCCGGGTTTATCTGCGTCTCGATCAATTGCGCCACCCGCTCGGCCAGCTCGCCCGTCGGCGCCTCGGATCCGATCGGCTTGACGTTCGGGTTCACGACGTTGAAGCCGCCGCCGTGCGCGCCCTCCACCCAGTCGACCGTCGCGCCCTCCATCTTGTCGGCACTCGCCTCGTCGATGAAGACCTTGAACCCGCCCGCCTCGACGACCGTGTCACCGGGCTGCTCGTCCTGCTCGTCGACCAGCGCCAGCTCGTAGTTGGGCGCCAGCGGGCTGTCCGCCTGGACCGATACGCGCAGCGCGACCGGGCTCTCCTCCTGCTCGATGAAGGCGAGTATCCGCTCTCGTGCATTGTCCGTGAAAGTGATCATTGCTGCTCCTCGGGTTTCCTAGCTTGGGCCCGACCGCGGGGGCCTGGCCTAATCCTCGGGACGGTTCGTAATATCAACCCTAATATAGCAGGCTCCCCGGGCGATGCAGCCGCCGGGCGACGCCACGACGCTATACCCGCAGCGGAGGATCTCAGGATGGCCTCGCAGACGAAGATCCGAGTCGAGAAGGGCGACATCACCGAGTTCCGGGGGGACGCCATCGTCAACGCGGCGAACAACCGCCTGCTCCTGGGGACCGGCGTGGCCGGCGCCATCGCCCGCAAAGGCGGCCCCAGCATCCAGCAGCAGTGCGACGAGCACGGCCCGATCCGCGTCGGCGAAGCGGCGATAACCGGTGCCGGCGACCTGGCGGCCCGCTACGTGATCCACGCGGCGGCGATGGGCGACGAGCCGGCCAGCCGCGTCTCGATCGAGGGTGCGACGCGCGACTCGCTCCGGCTGGCGGACGAGAACGGGATCAAGACGATCGCCTTCCCGATCCTCGCTGCCGGCGTCGCTGGGTTCCCGGTCGATGAGGCCGCCGCGATTATGGTCGCCGCCATCCGGGGATATCTGGCCGAAGCTGAAACCGAGATCGATGAGGTGGTGCTCTACGGCTATTCGGACGCCGACGCC
>JASFTY010000279.1:0-5512 GCA_050050535.1 Gemmatimonadales bacterium
CACGACCCTGGACGGCTCGACCAATCTCGTCGCCGAGGCGCAGCGCTTGAGCTCGGAGTACGCTGGGACCTGCAGGGTGGCCTGCCTCGAAGTCCATTCGCCGGAGTGGGATGAGGTGCCCTCGCGTACCTACCTGGGCACGATCGCGACCTCGAGCCTGGTTACCCGAGCCGACCGCGTGATCACGGTCCCCGTCGCTAAGACTCACTGCTGGGCCCAGCTGACCCTGGGGTTGAAGAACTTCGTCGGCGTCACATCGCTGGCGCGCTACGCGGGAGGCACCAACGATCGCGGGGTGACACTCGATCACAGCAGCACGCTCTCGATCGCCGAAATCTATCTCGACGTCGTGCGCGCCGTGCAGCCCGACCTCTCCATCATCGACTTCTCCATCGGGCTCGAGGGCGACGGCCCCACCACCGGTCACGGCGGCCGAACGGTGGACATGCGGGACCGGCTCGGGTCCTGGCTGCTGCTCGCCAGTACCGACGTGGTGGCGGCCGACGCGACGGCAGCGCTGGTCATGAGCCACGAGCCCCACTTGATTACTCAACTCTACACGGCACGGTCGCTCGGGTTGGGCGAGTATCGACCCGACCGTATCGAGCTGCTGGGCGCCAACCTCAGCGAACTACAGGTCCCCTGGTCCCCGGCCGTGCTCAGGAACCGGATCAGCGCCTGTCCGTTCTCGGCACAATACTTCGCAGCCCGGCAGCACGGTCCACGGAGCGCCATCGCGGTCTAGGATGAGCGCCCCGTCCAGTCCGGATTGGAGGAGATCCATGAATCGCAAGGCCCCTGTGCTTCTGGTGCTCGTACTCTGCTCGGCGCAGGCGCTGTACGCCCAGCAGCCCGGCGAAATCAGCTATCACGATGAGTCGGTGATGCCCACCGGGGTAGTCGGCGAGAGAATAAGCTCGATTATCAGTACGCTGAACGCCGGCGACCCGGAGGCTGTTCGGCGTTTCATAGAGGAAGAATGCAGTCAGCAGTTCGCGAACTTCGCACCGATGGAGGAGCACATCAGCGTGTTCCTCGGTGTGCGGCGCCAGACTGGTGGCGTGGACTTTCACGGCATCCGCACCTACGTGCCGGAGCGTGCCGGCGAGACGGTCGTGATCCTCAAGGACCGCAACTTCGGCGCCTGGCGCGCTTTCACCTTGCGGCTCGACGGCGACGGCCGCGTGGCCGGCCTCGGCTTCAACGACGCTCGTACTCCAACGAACGTCGACGAGCCGCCGCTCAGCGAGGCGCAGGTCTTAGAGATAATCGAGGAAACGGTTGAGCGGATCTGCGCGAACGACGTGTTCGCAGGCACAGTGCTGCTTGCCAAGGAGGATGATATCCTCTTCTCGCACGCCTGCGGCGAGGCGAGCAAGCGCTTCCATGTGCCGAACAACATCGACACGAGGTTCAACATCGGGTCGATGAACAAGATGTTCACGGCGACGGCGATCGCGCAGCTGGTCGAGCGCGGCGAGCTGTCGTACGACGAGACCATCGACAGGTACGTCGACGAGTCTTGGCTACCGGCCGAGATCACCAGCAAGATCACCATTCACCATCTGCTATCGCACACCTCGGGGCTCGGCAGCTATTTCACCGAGAAGTTCTTCAACGAGTCGCGCCGCCTGTACCGAGAGATCGAAGATTTCAAGCCGCTGGTGCGGGAGGAAGAACTGGCGTTCGAGCCGGGTGAGCGCTTCCGCTACAGCAATACGGGGATGCTGCTGCTCGGCGTGGTGATCGAGAGCGTCACCGGCGTCAGCTACTTCGATTACATCCGCCAACACATCTATGGGCCCGCCGGGATGGAGAGCTCCGACAGCTACGAGATGGACTATCCCGTCGAGAACCTCGCCATCGGTTACGACCCGCAGCCGGGACGCGAGCCCGCCTGGATGAACAACCTGTTCTTGCACTCCATCAAGGGTGGCCCGGCGGGCGGCGGGTTCTCGACCGTCGGCGACCTGCACCGCTTCGCCCGGGCTTTACTGACGGGCAGGCTTGTTTCGCAGAGTTCGTTGGACGTCATGTGGACCGACAAGTCGGGTGCGGGATACGGCTACGGGTTCGGCATCCGTGCGGGACCGAGGGGCACGGTCGTCGGGCACGGTGGTGGCTTCACCGGAATTAACGGCGATCTTGCGATCTTCGTCGAGGCCGGATACGTCGTCGCCGTCCTCTCCAACTACAGTAACGGTGCCAGCCCGCTATCCGGGAGGATCCAGGATCTCATCGGACGGGTGCAGCCGTGAGGCTGGGTGGCCGGCGGCGCGCGACGGTCACACCGGTAGCCGGGTGAATCGGGGCGCGGTTGGTCATCGTAAGGTGCCATAGAGGGTTACTGTCAGCGATAGCGGGTGGACAACCGTATTGCCGTGGGGCCCGTCCAACTGACGGGAGATGGTGATTCGGCAGCCTACCCGGTCAATCGTTCGTGCTCGCTGGAGGGCGCCCGTGAAGGCGATTTGGGTCTGGGCGCAAGGAAGGTCCAGGTTCGAGGTCCTAGCGGCATCGGCCGTGGCGCTGGTAGTCATCGCTGCGGGGCTCGTGGCGCTGGAGGCGCTGACGGTGGCGCGCCTCGAGGACTCGACGCTTCAGGCGCCGACCCGGATATACGCCCGCCCCCTCGTACTTCACTTAGGCATGCAACCGAGCCGCTCGCTGGTCGAGGACGAGCTCGAGCGGTTGGGCTACACGCGTGCCGCCGGCCGCGATGTCGGAATCGGCGAGTACCGCCTCGAGTCGCGAGTCTGGACGATCGGTCGCCGGCCTTTCCGCCACCACGAGCGGATCAGCCGAGGCGGCACGGCCAGCATCCGCTTCGACTACAGAGGCCGCATAGCGAGAATCGATGACGGCAGCGATGAGCGGCTGACCCACATCACGCTCGAGCCGGAGCTGATTGGCAGCTTCCAGGGCACTTCGCACAAAGACCGCGTACCTGTTCGGTTGGCTGACGTACCGAACCACTTGGTGGATGCCGTCCTGACCATCGAGGATCAGCGATTCTTCGAGCACGACGGGCTCGATCTGCGACGGATCGTCGCGGCGTCGCTCGCCAACCTCCGCGCCGGGCGGGTCAGGCAGGGCGCCAGTACACTCACCCAGCAGCTGGCCAAGAATCTGTTCCTCAGCCCGCGGCGCACGCTGATCCGCAAAGTGCGCGAGGCCGCCATAGCAGTCGTTCTGGAGCGGCGCCACAGCAAGGAAGAGATACTCGAGGCCTACCTGAACGAGGTCTACTTGGGGCAGGACGGTGGGCTCGCAATCCACGGTGTCGGTCGTGCGGCACAGTACTACTTCGGCAAGGATGTGAGCGCGCTCGACCTCGGCGAGTCCGCGACCCTCGCCGGCTTGATCCGCGGTCCGGGCCTCTACGACCCATTCCGGCGAATCGAAGCGACGAGGATGCGTCGTGATCTGGTGTTGCGACAGATGGAAGAGGTGGGGGCCATCGACCAGGAGGCCTGTCGGGCAGCGGTGAACTGGCCACTCATCGTACGCGTGGAAGCCCGCCCGGCACGCAGCGCCCGCTATTTCGTCGATTTCGTGAGGCGACAGTTGAGGGCCGACGGTCAGGACGGTCTCGACGGCCAAGGACTCGCCGTGTTCACCACGCTGGATGCACGGCTCCAGCAGGCCGCCGAGCGGGCGGTGAGTCGGGGCTTACGCCGGCTCGAGTCACAGTACCCGAATCTGGCCCGCGATGACTCGCCACTCCAGGCGGCCCTGGTGGCCCTCGACCCGCAGACCGGGGATATCCTCGCCCTGGTGGGCGGCCGCGACTACGGTGCCTCGCAGTTCAATCGCGCGGTCCAGGCGCGCCGCCAGCCGGGCAGCGCCTTCAAGCCCGTAGTCACAATCGCCGCGCTATCGCGCCGCGAGGACGGCGCGGAAGACGAGGAACAATTGACTCTCGCCAGCGTCTTGCACGACGAGAGGTTCGTGGTAGAGACGCGTCAGGGACCGTGGGAGCCGGTGAACTACGACGGCCGGTTCCGCGGCCCGATCACGTTGCGCGAGGCGCTCGAGCGATCGCTCAACGTCCCGTTTGCCAGGCTCGGGATGAAGGTAGGGCCGGAGCGGATCGTCGAGACCGCGCGGGCTCTGGGAATCGAAGGTCGGCTGATCGCCGTGCCCAGCATCGCGCTCGGCTCGAACGAGGTTACGCCCCTGGAGCTGACGCGCGCCTACGGGGTCCTGGCGGCGGGCGGATATCGCGCCGCCACACGCGCCGTGTTGGGCGTGCTCGACCGTGACGGTAATCTGATCGTACGCAATGACCTGACCGGCGAGCAGGTCTACGACCCGGCGGAGGCGTATCTCGTGACCTCGGCGTTGCGTGGAGCGGTCGAGCGCGGCACCGGGCGTGGGCTGCGCTCGCTCGGCTATCGCGGCGACGTGGCCGCGAAGTCGGGCACGACGAACGACTTCCGCGATGGGTGGTTCATCGGCTATACCCCGTCCCTGACGGTGGGCGTCTGGGTCGGATTCGATGAGGGTGGGAGCATCGGCCTGCCCGGGGCGAGCGTCGCGCTGCCGATCTTCACACGATTCCTGATCGACGCCATCGGTCCGTACGGCGATAGAGGGCAGTACGGTGGCGGCCGGTTCAGTGTGCCGTCGGGAATCGAGGCCGTGGAGATCGACCCGCACACCGGCCTGCGCGCCGGCCCCGGCTGCCGCGGCGAGCGCGAGCTGTTCCTGCAAGGCACCGCGCCGCGCCGCAGCTGCTCGCCCTATTCGACCGTGCGCTGGCTGCGTGACGGAGAGCAGTGGCTCAGCGAGCGGGCCCGGCGCCTGTGGCTGGAGCTGCAGCGGCTGTTGGAGCGGGAAGGCCGGCGCGGGCGCGGAGGCGGCCGCTAGCCTCCGACGTGTCCCGCCGGACACCTGACAGGGCGCCGCCCGTGTCCGCCTGAACACGAAGCCACCTCCCCGACTCGGAGCCTCAGGGAGCACTCGCCGCGCAATCTGATATCCAGCAATGACTTAGCTTGCCAACCCGGCGTGAGCGGGGTCTGGCCCCGAGCCTGCCTCTCCGATTCCGTGAAGGCCCCCGCGGCCGTGCGGGGCGCGGAACCCGGAGGAGGCTCGGCGTGATGGCACTCAAAGTCCGACTCGAGGTGATGCACACGGCGGTGGCCGTCGCACTCTGGTTGCTGCTGGCCCTCCTGCTGGCCTGCTAGGGCGGGCTCGGCGAGAAACGGCCGGAATTGTCGAGATCGTCGAGGACGCCGGTCAGCCGCGCCCCGAGTGCGCCGCCAGCCACCCATCCCTTGTCTTTCTCAGAGTCATCGGGGGCGCTCTGGCTGGCGTACTGGACCACTCCGCCTAGAGCGACGGGTACGGCGAACTCCCAACGCACAGCGCCCTCAACGCCGAGCGCGTCGTCCACCCGCGCCCTGCTGAACAGGGTGCCTCGTGTGTCAGTGTAGTATCCGGCGGTGCCGCTGATGGTGAACCTGCCCCGCTCCGCGCTCTGCGCGATGAGCTCGCCCGCCAGAAG
>JASFTY010000280.1:0-5511 GCA_050050535.1 Gemmatimonadales bacterium
GAGCTCGAGCCCGTAGACGGTGAGGATGTGGCCGCAGCCGAAGCAGAGGCGCTCCTCGCCTTCCCAGATGTCGAAGTGGAGGGCCCCGCAGTGGGGGCAATGGATGCGGGTCACCACGGTCCCGGTGGTCAGGGATATATCGTAGCGGTACGAGATCAGCGGATAACGGGCCACGGTGTCACCTCCTCCCGGTGAGGGAGGTGTAGCGGACAGACCGGCACACGGCCGGCGGGGGAAGTGAACGGTTTCGGCGGGATTTGGCTGTCGGGTCCCGGAGCCGACCCGGTCGCTACGACAGCCCTACGAGTTTCTCGGCACAGCTACGGCAAAGCCCCTCCTCCCACCACTCATATTCGCTGTCGATCTCCGCCCCACACGCCATGCAGTACGTCCCAGTCTCGAGCTCCCAGCCACAGGTCTTGCAGAACGAGTCGCCGGGATCCAGCTCCGCACCACAACGCTGGCAGATGTCCATTAAGTCCCCCTGATACGGAAGCTTGCGAGCGTAGTCGCACGCTTGGGTGGCGGGATGAATAGGGGGTGGTCGGATAGGGCTGCGGCGGGTGGACCTATATATACGCCGGCCGGCCCCGGGGGTTCCGGCACATGGCATCAAGAAGGGGCCAGCTCGCGGATCGAGCGGGCCCCCTTGAAACCGGCTGGAAACCGGGCCTACCAGGCCACGTGTTTCGCCCAGGCCTCGAACGAGGTGGGCTGGACGCCGTACTTCCTGGCGTTGCCCTCGATATCGGCGTCGTAGCCGACCCGGTCGAACCACTCGAGCATGACGGCGAAGTCCTCGCTCATGGCGCGGACCTGCTCGATCGGTACCTGCACGAAGCTCACCGGCTTCGCCGCCGCCTTGGCGACGATCTCGGCCGCCTCGGGCCCGGTCAGCTCGTCGCCGGCGATGTCGATGGCCTGGCCGTTGAGCTGCTCCCACCGCTCGAAGGCGAGCTTGCCGTACACCCCGATGTCGGCGACGGCGATCTGCTGCAGCCGGGTCTCGGGCTCGATGCCGATGGCCAGGTTGCCCTCGTCGATCGCCGGCTTGAACCACGGCGAGGTCCAGTTCTCCATGAAGAAGACGGGCCGCAGGATCGTGTACGACGGGAAGCCGCAGTCGCGTACCGTCTCCTCGATCCGCCACTTGTTGTCGAAGTGGGGGATGCCGGTCGCACGGTGCGCCGAGCCGACCGAGCTGTAGACGTAGTGCCGGACCCCGTGCTCGCGGGCTACCTCGGCCAGCCGCTTCCCCTGCTCCTCCTCACCCTCGACCCCGGCCTCCCAGGTGTTCTGCACGGCGAAGACGCCCCAGGCGCCCTCCACCGCGCGGGCCAGCGACGCCTCGTCGTTCAGGTCGCCCCGCACCAGCTCGGCGCCCAGCTCGGCCAGCGCCCTGGCGGCCTCGCCGTCCGGGTTCCGGGTCATCGCTCGGACCGAATGTCCGGCGGCCAACAGCTCACGCGCCACCGCCCCGCCCTGCTGGCCCGTAGCGCCGGTTACGAGAATCGTGCCTCCTACGCTCATCTACTCCCTCCGTCGTCGATGGTCGGACGTGCCGTTCGGAGGGCTAACGCGTTAGGGGGCCGCAGGGTTTCATCGGGGGCGGCGCCAGGGTCGAGCGGCGGGCCAGAAACAAACGTTTGAACGCCCCGCGCACGACCGCGCACGAGAGTCCTTGCACGCCTTGTCCCGCCGGTCCCCATAGGGCTAGTTTGAACCCGGCGGACGACCGTCGCCCTTCCCAAAAAAGAAGCCCGTTAACCCCTGCTAGGAGGGACCATGGAGAAGATAGGCAAGTATGCCTTCATCGCGGGTCTCATCATCTGTGCGATCGCCGGGTTCGGACTCGATGCGAGCTGGGTGCCCTGGGTGCTGGCGGTGCTGGGCTTGATCGTGGGGTTCCTGAACATCGCCGAAAAGGAAGTCTCGGCGTTCCTGCTGGCTGCGATCGCGCTCATCATGTCGGCGGGAGCGATGGTAAACCTGCCGTTCGTCGGTGGCGTTCTGGATACGATCCTCGCCTACTTGATCGTCTTCATCGCGCCGGCCGTTCTCGTCGTCGCGCTGAAGGGCCTGCTGGCGGTGGCCAGAACCTGAGCGTAGAGCCCGCGACGCGCCGTCCACCGCAAGAGAGGGGGCCCGGGCCAGCTACCGGGCCCCTGTTCTATGGTCACCGTCCGGCGGCAAACGGATGTCGGCAAACGAATGTTGGCAAACGGATGTCGGGAGGATGGGATAGACTGCGCTAGCAGCGCCGAGCCGTGCAGGGGAACCACTCCTGCGAGCAGCCGGCGGCGGGCGGGAAGTTGGATTTTCTCCGCTCGGACTGCTCCGCTTCGCTCGACCGGCGACCGAGTCGCCGGTTATGAACGCAAAGTGGTGAGGCTTCTTTCTGGGCGCAAGGATCTCAGAACCTGCCCTCGCGCACCTGATCCTTCCCTAGCCCGTGACGCAGCATCTTCACGTTCGCCGCCTCGACGGACTCGTTTTCCGGTAACGGGACGTCGCCCTTCTCTTCCCCCAGTTCCTTCACGCTCTTCAAGCCCTCGAGCGCGTCGCCGCCCTCCAGTGCCTCAACGTCGTCATCGTAGAGATCGAACCAGGGGAGCCCGGCGTCGTCGTACTCCTTCGCGGTGAGCGGCACGGTGGGCGGGGACTCGCCGGTGATCTGTCGCCAGACGAGTGAGTTGACGGTATGGACGAAGCAGCGGCTGGAGTGCTCGAGGTCCCAATCCTCGAACTTGAAGGTGTCGTCGTAGATCTTCTGCTTCATGCGGCCGCCGGGCGCGAGGCCCATGGCCGACGCTGTGGGCAGCGGCTCGCCGGCTGCGAACAGGGCCCGACTGAGGAGGTGCTTCGGCAGTCGCTCGTACGCCTCGCGCTTCACCGGGTAGGCGACGATCTGCAGGCCGCCGTACTCGGCGGCGCCGGTCAGCTGCTCCTCGGCGCTGTAGCCGGCGCCCAGCGGCATGGCGACGAACTGGCGGATGACGCCCTTCTTGACGCAGAAGCCGTCAAGCCACGGCTGCCGGGGGGCGACCAGGTAGTCCTGCGGGCGACGAGTGAGACCGTCCTCCCACGGTTTGCCGGTCACCGCGTTGATCTTGCCGGCGGCGACCTTCACGGCGAACGGGTACTCGCTCCTCAAGCTCCAGTCGGAGAACAACAGCCACAGCGCTTCCGACTGGTACATGGGGAACGTGACGCCGCCGCGCTCCAGCCAGCCCTCCGGGATACGCTCGGCGAAATCGTCTATGTGACGGAGCGGGAAGTTCCCGAAGCCGGGTGGTAACGGATAGTTCTTCCCGTCGTCCGGAATACGGAAGGTCCGCTGAAACGCGATGCGCAACACCGCGTCGGGGTGAACCTCGGGGAACGAAAAGACCAGCGTGTCCTCTTTGAGCTCGATCATCGTCGACCTTCCATCTGCTGTTTTCGGCTCTCTACCAGTCACCGTCGCGCACCTCGCGGACTAAGCGCAAGACCGCACGATCGGGCATGTCCTTCATCTCTCGTATCAGCTCGGCGAACAGGCGCGGCCGCTTCCTGATCGCCTCCAGCAGATCGCTGGAGACCTTCCCCGCCAGCGCCAGCATCACGTCGGCGTCCTCGCCCAGGTCCTCGGCCAGCTTGACGATCGTAGCTTCCGAGGGGGGTCCGACATCACCCCGCTCCACCTTGCTCAGGTAGGAGGGCTGAACGCCGATCCGCCCTGCCACCTGCCTCACCGAATAGCGGGAGTCCTCTTTTCGGAGGGCTTCCCGGACCTCGCGCACGAAGTCGCCGAATGCGGACATGTCTGCCTCCTGGCGTGTATACTATATAGTATACAGACCACGGTCAAGGGGGACGTGGGGAAGGTCGGTACGTCAGTACGTCCGTGCGTCGGTGGGTCCGTGCGTCGGTGGGTCGGTGCGCCGGTGGCCGGTAGCCGGTGCGCCGGTGGCCGGTAGCCGGTGGGCCGGTGGGCAGAGGGTCCTCATCAAGTCCTCAGCGGTAAGAGAGCTCGAAGCCATGCCCACCAAGAAGGACCGTCAACGGATCGCGGGCAGGATCCGGGCTCTGGCCGAGGACCCGCGGCCGCCCGGTTGCGAGAAGCTGCACCGAGAGGAGCGGTACCGCGTCCGGCAGGGCCGTTACCGGGTCCTGTACTCGGTGGATGACCGCGAAGGCGTGGTGCTCGTCGTGAAGCTGGGTCACAGAAGGGACGTCGACCGGTAGCCCCAAGAGAAAGCCCGGAGGCAAAGCCTCCGGGCCCCGCTCCGCAACGGAACGGCTGTCCGCGTGCCAGGCGTACTCAATTTATGTTGTGCCACAACGGCGAGTCAACACGCCACGCTACCCGTGGTGGTCGGGCGTGCCCCCGGTGGGACTCGAACCCACACGGCCCGAAGGCCATCCGCCTGGCTCGCGGATGCGTCTGCCAATTCCGCCACGGGGGCACCTTAGCTACGAGATGACGGACTCGGCGTTTGCTGCGCCTGCTCGCCAGGCAGCCTCGAAGACCAAGGGGACTGTAACACATCTACCTCATCAGACTGTCAACCCAAGTACGACGGGGTGGGCGACGAGTCGGTCGACCCACTAGATTGTCGCGATGCTCACATCACGGTTGTTCAGGAAGTATCTGCTGCCCGGCTTCATCTTCCAGTCGGTGGTGATCGCCGGGGGCTACGGTACGGGCCGCGAGCTGGTGGAGTTCTTCCTGAGCTTCGGCCCGGTCGGGGGGCTCTTGGCGATGCTGCTGGTCTCCATGGTCATCTGGAGCGCGGTCGCCGCTGCGAGCTATGAGTTCGCACGAGTCTTCAAGGCCTACGACTACCGTAGCTTTTTCACGCATCTGCTGGGCAGGGGATGGATCCTCTACGAGATCTTCTATTTCGCGCTGCTGGCGATCATCCTGGGCGTGATCGCCGCGGCGGCGGGCTCGATCCTCGAGGAGACGTTCGCCCTGCCCTACGCGGTGGGCGTGTTGGGCATCATGGCGGCGGTCGGGTTCCTGGTGTTCCGGGGCAGCCCGACCATCGCCAAGGTGCTGGCGACGTGGTCGGTCGTTCTTTATGCCGTATACATAGTCGTGTTCGTCTGGTCGGCCGTCGAATTCGGCCCTGAGATCCGGGCCGCGTTTGACGCCGGTGCGGCAGGGCCCGGCTGGTTCGTGGGCGGGATCCGCTACGCCGCCTACAACCTGGCGATCATCCCGGCAGTGTTCTTTACGCTGCGCGAAGTCGAGACGCGGTGCGAGGCGGTGACTGCCGGGCTGCTCACCGGACCGATCGCCATCATCCCCGCCCTGTTCTTCGTCATCGCGATGAGCGCCCACTACCCGGCGATCCTCGAGCGACCGGTCCCCGCGAACCTCGTGCTCGAGGCGCTGGGCTCCCGGGTGTTGCAGTTCACCTATCAGATCGTGCTGTTCGGTACGCTGATCGAGACGGGCACCGGGCTGATCCACGCGGTGAACGAACGGATCGCCGGCGTCTACCGCGAGCGGGGTCGCGAGAT